>CAZOEX010000021.1:0-17787 GCA_964578925.1 uncultured Gemmatimonadota bacterium
GTACTGCTCGAGGCGCTCCGCTTCGAGCGGCCGGTGATCGGAAGCGATATCGGCGGAATCCCCGACATCATCGTGGACGGGGAGACCGGCCTCCTCTGCCCGCCCGGTGACTCCGAGGCACTCGCCGCGGCGATCGGGCGGTTGATCGAGGATCCGGCCACGGCCCGGGCACTGGCCGAGCGGGGCCGTCGGCACGCGCTCGCCCGGTTCGGCTGGGACGAAGTCGTCGCGGCGACCTCGGAGGTCTACGGGCGCGCCGTGACGGGTCGCCGCCCCGGCGACTGAGCGAACCAGCGCGAGTCCGGATACGATCGGGAGTGTTCGGGTACCCGCCGCGCCGGCGTCTCGCTACCTTCGTTGCCGTCAGCCGACCCGCAGGTTCGGCCGGTCAGGGCGCACGGCCCGGCCCCGCACGCAGGATGGAATCCCAAGCATGACCCGAGCACCCGAGCGAACGTGACGCGCGCATGAGGAAGACGCTCCCCGGTCCGCCGGTGGCCTGGTTCGGCCTCGCCGCGGCGCTGATCACCGCATGGCTCTACCGGGCCTTCATCTTCGATCCGGAGGTCATGCTCTTCGGCCAGGAGATGATCGACCAGTCCTGGCAGCTCCGCGAGTTCGCCATGACCGAGATCGAGGCGGGCCGCGGCCTTCCGCTGTGGAATCCCTACCTCTTCGGCGGGTTGCCCTACGTGGCGATCCTCCCCGGTCCGGTATTCTACCCGACCACGGCCCTGTACTTCGTCCTGCCGCTCTTCCGGGCGATCGGCTGGACCTTCGTGCTCCACACCTTCCTGGCCGGCCTGTTCGCCTGGTTCGCGGCGCGTTCGCTCTCGCTTCGCCGGTGGCCGGCGGCCGTGTCGGGGCTGGCCTTCATGCTGACCGGGTTCTTCGTCTCGATGAACGAAGCCGGGCACGACGGGCGGATGTTCACGATCGCCCTGATTCCGCTCGCCTTCGCGTTGCTCGAGCGCGGCCTGCAGAGTCGCCGGATTCAGTGGTTCCTGGCCATGGGCCTCGTGGTCGCGTGCCAGATCTTCACGCCCCACGTGCAGCTCATGTACTACTCGTCACTCGCCCTGTCGCTGTACATGCTCGTGCGGGTGATCTGGATGGCGCGGGACGAGGGAGACTGGAGGCCGGCCGGACGGGTGTTCGGCTTCTACGCGCTCGGCTTCCTCGCCGCCGCCGCCATAGGCATGGCGCAGCTCCTGCCGACCCTCGAGCTGCGCGAGATCGCGGTCCGCGGCAGTGCGGGCCTGACCGGCTACGATTTCGCCTCGTCCTGGGCGGTCCCGGCGCAGGAGATCACCGCGCTCGTCCTGCCCGACCTGATCGGCTCCCTCGAGACGTACTGGGGCGCAAACCCCTTCAAGCAGCACACCGAGTACGTCGGGATCGTTCCGGCGGCTCTCGCCGTGATCGGCCTCACGACGGCCCGCCGCGACCGTCGAGCAGGTCTGATCGCGGGGATCGCCGTCTTCTGCGTGCTCTTCGCGCTCGGAGCGGCCACCCCCGTCCACCGCATCGCCTACGAGATCATCCCGATGGTGCGTGAGTTCCGGGCCGCGTCGATGATGATGGGCCCGGCGGCCTTCTTCGTCGCGCTGCTCGCCGGGATGGGGTGGCAGCAGGTCCTCGACGTGCGAGAAGCGCGGGCGCCGCTGGAACGGGGCGAGGAAGCGGGAGGGAAGCCGAACCCCGACGGGCTGGCCTGGCCCTGGATCCTCGCCCTCTCCGCCCCGGTCCTTCTCCTCGGGCTCGCTGCGGCGACGTCGCCCGAAGGCCTGGTGCGCTGGGTGCACACGAGCTGGTATCCACAGCGCTGGCCCCGACCGTCCGCCGCCGCGATCTCGGTGCTGCAGGCGAGCGGATGGCTGCTCCTGGGCATCTGGGGCTCCGTTCTCGCCCTGTCCTACGGCGTGGCCCGGCGCCGGCTCCCGACCGGGGTCGTGCTGGCCGTACTGGCGCTTCTCGTGTTCGATCTGGCCCGTGTCGATCAGCGCTACATCCGCGTGACCACACCGGCCGAGCACTTCGAGCCCGACGCGCTCCAGGCGGCGCTGCAGGACGAGATGGACCCGCTGTCCCGTGTGTTCCCACTCGAGGGATATGGCCCTAACGCGATGATGGTACACGATATACGGTCGGTCACCGGCATGCAGAATTTTCGGCTCGAATGGACCGAGACGCTCCTCGGCGGCCTGGACTACCGGAACCTGGGAGCCCCGGCCCTCTGGCCGCTGCTCGATCTCGAGTACGTGATCACCCGCCAGGAGGTACAGACGCCGCTGCTGGAGCGAGGCCCGAGCGGCCCGAGGGGCACGGCCTGGCGCGTCGCGGGCGACTCCCCGCATGCCTGGTTCCCCGACGACATCCGGCGCCAGCCCGCGACCGGCCAGGCGGCCGTCCAACGGTTGGCCGGTCGCCGCTCGCCGGCCGAGTTCGCGCTCGTCGCGCCCTCCGACGAGACGGAGTCGGACGCCGGTGTGGCCGGTCTGCCGTCGGCCGGGCGGGGAAGTGCCCGCATCACGAGCTTCACGCCGAACGAGATCCTCCTCGACGTTGACGCCGAGATCGGCGGCCTCCTCGTCGTGAGCGAGATCTTCCACCCGAACTGGCGGGCTTTCGTCGACGGGGAGGAGACAGCGGTCCGGCGGACCGACCTGGCGCTGCGAGGGGTCGAGGTACCGGCCGGGAGACATACGGTCCGGCTGGCCTATTCGGCCCGCTCGGTCGGGCGAGGCCTCCTCGTGGGCGGCGTGGCCCTGCTGGCCTGCCTGGCGGGAATCCTCGTCGGCTGGCGGTCCGGGCACGGGCCCTCCGGACCCGGTCAGGACTCATCGGACGGCGAGGGCACGGGAGGTTGACGCTCGAAGCCGACGCATCCGGTCGTCTCGCGCGTTTCCTGAAGCCGGCGGGCCTCGTCTTCACGATCGCGGCGCTGGCCTTCGCGGCGGTGCTCGTCGTTCGGCACGGCGGGGACCTGGCAGCCCGTTGGGCGGAGCTGCGGGCGGCAGGCTGGGGCCTCCGGCCCGGATGGTTGATCGCCGCCCTCGCCCTGGCGGTCGCCAACCTCTTCCTCCTCGGAGGCGCCTGGGTCGATCTCCTCCGCGCGCTCGGCGGGTCGATCGGCTTCCTCGAAGGGATGCGGGCCTGGACCTGGACGAACCTGGGCCGCTACCTGCCCGGCCGCATCTGGCAGATTTCGGCCCTCACGCTCTATCTGCGCGAGAAGCGCGGCCTTGGGGGGATCGGGCTGGCCTCCAGCCTGGCGCTCCAGGTGCTGTTGCTCGCCGTCGGGGGCGCCGTGGTCTTCGCGGTGCTCGGGGTTCCGCTGGCCGCCGGCGACCCGCTCCTCGTCGGTGCCGCCGTCGCGGCGACCGGCGGCGGACTGATCGTAGCGTTGAACCCGTCGATGGTGGCGCGCGGCACGGCCTGGCTGAGCCGGGCGATGGGCGAGGCGCCGCAGGCCGTCCGGCCGCGGCGGCGTGCCCTCTGGCGGATCGCCGCGGTGGTGGCGGTGTCGTGGGGCGTGAACGGGCTCAGCCTCTGGATGCTCTGGCGGGGCGCGGGCGCCGCCGCAGGTCCGGGGGTGGCCTTCTGGACCGGTGCATACGCGGCGGCGTATCTGACCGGGTACGTGGCGATTTTCGCACCCGCCGGCCTGGTCGTGCGTGAAGGAGCCCTCGCGGGGCTGCTCGTCGCCTTCGGGGGCGTGAACGCCGCGGCGGCGGCCGGCATCGCGATCCTGTCGCGCCTGCTGGCCGTCGCATCCGAGCTCCTGGCAACCGGGATGGCATGGGCATGGCCGGCGGGACGGCGCCCGAAGGAACGGGAAACGGAAGCTCGAGAGGTCGATTCATGAACCAGGCGAAGACTCGGGACGGAGAACGCGCGCTCGTCGTCATGCCGACCTACAACGAGGTCGAGACCCTCGGCGAGCTCGTGCCGCGCGTTCTCGAGCAGGACGACCGGATCGACGTGCTCATAATCGACGACGCCTCGCCCGACGGCACCGGCGAGGTGGCCGACCGCCTGGCGGCCGAGAGCCCGCGCGTCGAAGTGATCCACCGGGAGGGGAAGCTCGGCCTGGGTACGGCCTATCTACGAGGCTTCCGACACGGCCTCGAACGGGGCTACGACTACTTGCTGGAGATGGATTCCGATCTCTCCCACGATCCGGTCTATCTGCCCGATCTGCTCGCGGCTGTCGACGACGGCGCCGACCTGGCCATCGGGTCCCGCTACGTGCGAGGGGTCAACGTGATCAACTGGCCGATGTCCCGGCTCCTGCTCTCGTACTACGCGAACAAGTACGCCCGGTGGGTAACGGGACTGCCCCTGACCGACGCCACGAGCGGCTTCAAGTGCTTCCGGCGCCGCGCTCTCGAGGCGATCGACTTCGACCGCGTCGGCTCGACGGGATACGCCTTCCAGATCGAGATGGACTTCCGCGCCTGGAAAGCCGGCATGGAGCTGGTCGAGGTTCCGATCGTGTTCACCGACCGGGACCGCGGCGAGAGCAAGATGTCCGGCGCGATCGTGCGGGAAGCCGTGTGGAGGGTCTGGGTGCTGCGGCTGGCGTCACTCTTCGGCCGGATTTGAAGTGACGGCGGGCGGACGGACCGGGCAGGCCTCCGAATTCGAAGACCGTGTCCGGGAAGTGCAGAGGGAATGGATAGGATGACCGCGCTCAGGCGCTACTTAACATAATATATATTATGCGCCATAACGTGCGTTTCCGTCGTCGCCGCGGAGATAGGCCCCGAGATCGGGTAGCTCGACCGCTCCCAGCCGTTCCCCTTACGAGTCCCCGTCGCCCGATTCTGGCGGCGGCGCGACCCCACCGCCCGTCTCGATCGAGTCCGCGCCGACGCCGGAGTCTGCGCCGTCCTGCGGTGCCGCGGTCGCGGCCGGGGCTTCGGGTACGGACGGCGGAGGCGCGTTCGTCGCGGCCCGGGCCCGGACCTCGCCGAGCTTCACCCCGTAGAAGGCCGCTTCGGCCGGATCCTCGACAGCCGCCAGATCCGCGTAGATCTCTTCGGCCGCCGCGTACTCCCCGGCATACTCGTGAAGTCGAGCGAGGGCGGCCCGGGCCCGACGGCGCTGAAACTCGTGCGGCGCGGCGTCGGCCAGGCGCTCGTACCACTCGGCGGCGGACGCCCTGTCCCCGCGCTGCTCTTCCGCCACGGCCCGCAGCCATCCGGCGTTGTACCCGAGCGGACCCCCGTCCAGATCGACGATCGGCTCGAGCAGACGGATCGCGGCGTCCGCGCTGTCGCGCTCGAGCTCCATCTCGGCCAGCAGGATCCGCGCCTGGTCGGCCGTCCCGGTCGACCCGAACTGCTCGATGTAACTGTCGAGTTGCGATCGGATCTGGGCGGGCGGCGTACCGCGCATGCCGAGCCGGATTTCGTCGAGCCGGACCGCCGCCTGGTTCTCGAGGTCGGAGCGATAATCCATGTAGACCAGCACCGCGCCGACGGCTCCCACGAGGAGCAGCAGCGCGAGGGTCGCTACACGGCTGTTTCGCTGCGCCCAGGTCGTGACCTGCGCGATCTTCTCCATGATCCGGTCTTCGGTGTCCACGGGCCCCGGTCCGGACGCCTTCTGCGCGCGATCAACCATGAGAACTCACTTTAAATGTGGTATTATAACACATTAATAGAAATATAATTAACACTATACTCCATGACGCGGCGTGTCGCTGGAGCGTTCCCGCACACCGGGCCGTGAAGAGCCCGCAAACTGGCCGCTGGCGCCCCGTGCGTCAACGCGCATCGAGCTCTCTTCTCACGATCCCGGGAAGAAGACGCTCACCAGCAGGAACCCCCCGATCAGGGCGAGCACGAACAGGATCGACAGGAGGTTGAAGTAGCGCTCGATGAACTCCCGGATGCTGGCGCCGAAGACGCGAAGAAGCCCGGCGACCAGGAAGAAGCGGGCGCCGCGGCTGACCGTGGAGACGACCACGAAGGGCAGGAAGAGCACGCCGAACGCACCGGCGGCGATCGTGAACACCTTGAACGGAATGGGGGTGAAGCCCGCGGTCCCGAGCGTCAGCCAGAGGTTCTCGTTGAACATCCGTCCGAGCTCGACGTAGTGGTCGGTCGCCCCGTAGACGTCCAGGATGACCTGGCCGACGGAGGCGAACAGGAAGGTCCCGATGGCGTAGCCCGCCATCGCTCCGAGAACCGAGCCCGCGGTGCAGACGATGGCGAACCACAGACTCCGCGTGGGCCGGCCGATCGCCATCGGGATCAGCAGAGCGTCCGGCGGGATCGGGAAGAAGGACGCCTCGGCGAACGCGATCCCGAACAGCGCCCAGGTCCCTCCCGGCCGGTCGGCCCAGCCGAGCACCCAGTGATACAGGCGTCGGAGCCAGCTCACCAGCCTTCCTCCCCCACGAGCGGAACGAAGCGGGCCCGGTCGATCACCGTCGTCTCCACGCCTTCGGCTTTCCGGGTGACGAGCGTCAGCTCCTGCCCCGTGTCGTCTCCCACCGGCACGAGCATCCTCCCGTCCTCGGCGAGCTGTGCGACCAGCGTCTCCGGGGGGTGCGGGGCCGCGGCGCCGACCAGGATGCGGTCGAAGGGCGCTTCGTCCTCCCAGCCCCGGCTCCCGTCTCCGACCCGGAGGGTGACGTTCTCCACTCCCAACCGCCCCAGGGCCGCCTCTCCGAGCGCCGCGATCTCGGGCACGACCTCGATCGAGTACACGTGACCCACCAGGTGGGCGAGCAACGCGGTCTGGAATCCGGAACCCGTCCCGATCTCCAGCACCCGCTCGGTACCCCCCAGCTCGACGAGCTGCAGGTGGAGGGCGTGCACACCGGGCCTGGAGATCGTCTGGCCGTGGCCGAGCGGCAGGGCGACGTCCTCGTACGCCCGGTGGCGAACGGCCTCGGGCACGAAGACGTGTCGCGGCACGGCGTCGAAGGCGTAGAGTACGGCCAGGTCGGTGATGCCGCCGTTGCGCAGCGTCTCGATGAGCCGGCGCCGGGAACGGCGATAGGCGCTCTCGTGGCCTACAGCGACCAAGACGCCACCTCGTCGAGCAGCCGGTGGTTCGTCAGGTCGAGGTGGAGGGGCGTCACCGACACGAACCCGGCCTCCACGGCCCGAAAGTCGGAATCCTCGCTGCCCGTCCAGCTCGAGACGCCGCCGCCGATCCAGAAATATTCGCGACCCGCCGGGTCTTCGCGGCGTACGAGCGAATCCGAGTATACTCGCCGGCCGAGGCTCGTCACCCGGATGCCCTCGATCTCGGTCGCGGGACGATCCGGCAGGTTGATGTTGAAGAAGGTCTCCTCCGGGAAATCCGCCCGCCCGACGAGCTCTCCGAGCAGCTCGCCCAGCAACGGTCCGAACTCCGTCAGATCCTCGCGCTCGGAGCCGGTGTGCGACACCGCGATCGACGGGATGCCCAGGATCGTGCCCTCCATGGCCGCGGCCACGGTGCCCGAATAGAGAACGTCCTCGCCCATGTTCGGGCCGTGATTGACGCCGGAGAGGATGAAGTCGGGACGCCACGGAAGAAGCTCGTTCACCGCGATGAGCACGCAATCGGTCGGTGTGCCGTCTATCACGTGTCGGCCGGAGCCGACCTCGGTCACGCGCAGGGGGCGGTGGAGGGTGAGCGAATGGCTCGTCGCGCTCTGCTCGCGATCCGGAGCCACGATGCGGATTTCGCCCAGCTGCCGCGCCACGGACTCCAGGAGCGAGAGGCCGTCTGCGTGAATCCCGTCGTCGTTGGTGCAGAGAATGCGCCGGCCAGCGTCGGATGCGCCGGAGGTCATGCGACGTCAGACGTCGAGGAGATCCACGAGCTCATCGGCCTCCTCCCGCAGATCGCGCACGGTCTCGTTGCTCCACGCGATGCGGGAAGCCCGGCTGATCTTCCCTTCCTTGCGGAGTTCGTCGAGCTTCTGGCGGGCTCCTTCGATCGTGTAGCGCTCGGAATGCAGCAGATGCCGTATGAGGTGGACGAGCTTGATCTCTTTCCGGCGGTAGACGCGATTCCCCGCACTGTTCTTCTGCGGATTCAGGGCCGAGAACTGCGTTTCCCAGTAACGCAGAACGTGCGGTTCGAGCTCGACCAGCTCGCACACCTCGCCGATCGAATAGTACTCCTTCGGGGCGATTCGGTCGGCCAAGCGTCAGCTCCAGCGTTCGGGTTTCGGCTCGCGGGCCATCAGGCGGGCGAGCGCCTGCATGGGGTTCACCGCTTCGTACAGCACGGAGTATACGGCGTCCACGATCGGCATTTCCACCCCGACGTCCGCCGCGAGCTCGTGAGCCGCCCGAGTCGTACGCACACCTTCGGCCACCGCGTCCATCTTGTCGAGAATCGAGGGGAGCGACCGGCCGTCGCCGAGCGCGAGGCCGACTCGTCGGTTGCGGCTCAAATCGCCGGTGCAGGTCAGCACGAGATCGCCCATTCCGGCGAGGCCGGCCAGGGTGACCACCTGCCCACCCAACCGCTCTGCGAGACGGCTCATCTCGGCGAGGCCGCGCGTCAGCAACGCTGCCCGGGCGTTCGCGCCGAGGGAGAGCCCGTCGCTGATGCCCGCCGCGATCGCCATCACGTTCTTCAACGCCCCCCCGAGCTCGGTACCGATCACGTCCGGCTGGGTGTAGAGCCGGAAATGGTCGTTCTGGAACATCCGCTGCACCGTCTCGGCCTTCGATGTGCTGCGGGACGCGAGGGCGACCGCGGTCGGGAGACCCCGCGCCAGCTCGGCCGCGAAGCTCGGACCCGAGAGCACGACCAGCTCGTCGGAAAGCGTCTCGGGCAGGACTTCGGCCAGCACCTCCGACATCCGGAGGTCGGTCTCGAGCTCCAGCCCCTTCGAGGCGCTGACCAGAATCTCCGCGTCGCCGGCATGAGGAGCGGCTGCGGACATGACCGTGCGGACGTAGTGGGAGGGACTGACCGACAGGACCACGTCCGCGCCGGACAGGGCCGGCTCCATATCGTGCACGACGCGCAACTCCGGATCGAGATCGACGCCGGGAAGATAGCGCTCGTTGCGTCCCCGCTCCCGGAGATCCGCGGCCAGCTTCTCGGACCACGCCCAGAGGCGCACGTCGTGACCGTTGGCGGCCAGGACATCCGCCAGGGCGGTTCCCCAGCTGCCGGCACCCAGCACCGCGACAGCGTGGCTCATTCTCTTCCTCCCTTTCCCCTGGCACGCCGGCCCGATCCGAAGCGGTGCTCCGTGCCCGCGAGGAGCCGCCGGATGTTCTCGCGGTGCGTCCACCAGACGAACAGCGCAACCACCCCGCAGAAGGCCACCTCGGCGGCGGTGGCGTCGAACATGAAGGCCAGGACGGGGACGAAGGTGGCTGTCAGAATCGAGCCGACCGACACGTAGCGCGTCAGCCCCACGATGCCGATCCAGAGCAGCAGGGCGAGGACGGTGGCCAGCGGGACGAGCGCGAAGAGCACACCCGCGCCGGTGGCGACCCCCTTCCCGCCCCTGAATTTCAAGAACACCGACCAGACATGTCCCGCGATGGCCGCGCAGCCGTAGGCGATCGCCAGGCGCAGATCGGGAGAGCCGTCCCATCCGGGGAAATACGCGGCGGGCACGAAGCCCTTGGCAATGTCGGCGATCATCACCGGAATCGCCGATCCCGCGCCGAGCACGCGGTAGACGTTCGTGGCGCCCAGATTGCCGCTGCCGTGCTCACGCAGGTCGACGCCCCCCAGCCGGCCGGCCAGGTAGCTGGACGGAAGGCTGCCCACCACGTAAGCGAGCGCGAGGAAGCCGAGAACTGTGGGACTCATGCGTTTCCTCCTCCGGTCGGCTGATGCGGCTTCCAGCCCGTCATCGCCGCTTTCCGTCCCGCGCCCGCGTTCGAATTCGGAGGGGCGCGCCGTGGAAACCCCAGGCCTCGCGGAAGCCGTTGTGCAGGTAGCGAACATAGGAGGTCGCCAGGTCCTTCGGGCGGTTCACCCAGATGACGAAAGTCGGCGGCCGAACGGCAACCTGGCTGGCGTACAGGATCTTCACGTCGCCGCGCGGGCCCTGCGGCGGTTGCTGCCGCGCGACGAGGCGGCGCAACACGCGGTTGACCTCCGCCGTGGGCATGCGGCGCTCGCGGGCCTCGTGCACCTGGCGGACGATCTCCAGCACTTGGCGGACGCGCTTGCCGGTGATCGCCGATGTCGTGACGATCGGCACCCACCGGAGATAGGCCGCTCGGTCCCGCAGCTCGCGTTCGAAGCGGGCGACCACTTCGGGGCTTCGGTCCTCGACCAGGTCCCACTTATTCGCCACGAGGACCAGGCCGCAGCCGGCGTCCCACGCCTGCTCCCCGATCCGGAAGTCCTGGTTCGTCACCCCGCCATGGCAGTCCACGACGAGAAGACAGACATCCGCCCGCTCGATCGCCCGGGTCGCGCGCAGCCGGCTGTAGAATTCCACGTCGTCGTCCACGCGGGAGCGCCGGCGAAGCCCGGCCGTGTCGATCAGGCAGATCCGCTGTCCCTCGAACTCCAGGTAGGTGTCGATGGCATCGCGCGTCGTGCCCGCCTCCTCGTGCACCAGCACCCGCTCCTCGCCGAGCAGGTGGTTGACGAAGCTCGACTTCCCGACGTTGGGCTTTCCGATGACGGCCAGCCGGAGCGCCGGCTCCTCGACCGAGGCCTCCGCGGGCTCCGGCAATTCCTCGACCAGCACGTCCAGCAGGTCGCCGGTTCCCTTCCCGCTCAGCGCCGCGATCGGCACGGGCTCGGCCAGCCCGAGACGGTGGAACTCGTGGTGCGCGATCGCGCCCCCGAGGTCGTCCAGCTTGTTGACGGCCAGCACGACCGGCCGGCCGGACTTGCGCATCAGTTCCGCGACGTGCTCGTCCACCGGATGCACGCCGAAGCGGCCGTCGACGACGAAGAGGATCACGTCGGCGTTTTCGACGGCCGTCATGACCTGCCGGCGGACCTCGCGATCCAGGGGGCGCTCCGCGTCGTCCAGGATTCCCCCGGTGTCGACCAGCCTAAACTGCCGGCCGTTCCAGTCCGACACGGCGAACTGCCGGTCGCGGGTCACGCCGGGGCGCTCCGCGACGATCGCGACCCGCCGCCCGAGAATCCGATTGAACAGCGTGGATTTCCCGACATTCGGGCGGCCGACGATCGCGACGGTCGGCAGGCCTACACCTTCGCCAGCGTCTCGGTTATGTGATCGGACGGGCATATCTCCAGTTCCGGCAGTTCCGCTTGCAGATCTTCGAGGCGCATGTCGTCCAGGAAGAGATCATCATCGTTGAGCGCCGTCCGGCTGAACAGGGCCAGGTCGAAGTCGTGATACGGCTCGAGGGCGCGCAGGTGGTCCGCGCCCCCCAGCAGGCCGGCCGTCGTGACCATCGGGCCGTACAGCCCGTTGTCCACCGGGGCCGTCTCCACCCGGGCCCCCGTCGCGTCCGCGATCTCGCCGGCCAGCTCCGCCAGGTGCTCCGACATCGAGGTGCCCGTCACGAGAACGATGCGACGATCGTCGAGTCGCGGCAGCCCGGCGAGGTCGGCCCGCACGCGGTCCCGCAAAATCGAAATTGCGCCCACGCCGTTCGCCATCAGCTCCTGGTCGTCGAAGTAGTCGGCCCCGGGAACGTCCACCTCGGCCTGGAGGAAGAGCTCGTCCGCCGCGTAGCACCAGGCGGTGCCCCGATCGGTCCGGGCCCGCCGCCGCGCTTCGTCGATCATCTCGATCGCCGCCCGGCACTCTTCGGCGGTCAGCGAACGGATGCCCCGGTCGGCATTGAAGGTCGTGAGCCCCACCGGCACGATCGAGAGTGAGAGCACGTCCTCGCCACGCGCGTAGAGGTCGTCGATCGTCCGGCGCAGGATCTTCCCGTCGTTGACCTCGGGACAGAGCACGATCTGCGCGTGGATTCGAATCCCTCCGTCCGCGAGCCGGTCGAGATGTTCGTTGATCCTCGCCGAATGGGGATTCACCAGCATCTCGCGTCTCGCGTCCGGATCCGTCGCGTGGACGCTCACGTATAGCGGCGACAGACGCTGTTCGAAGATCCGTTCCCAGTCTTCCTCTCGCAGGTTCGTCAGCGTGACGTAGTGGCCGAACATGAAGGAGAGCCGGTAGTCGTCGTCCTTGATGTACAGGTTGGCCCGAAGCTTGTCGGCCTTCGGGTTCCCCTTCACGAAGCAGAAAGGACACGCGTTCGTGCATCGGCGCACCTTGTCGGGCTCCGGCACGATCCCCAGGACCAGGTTCGGGTCCTTGTGGATGTCGTAGACGACGGGGTGACCGTCGGGCTCGCTTCCCTCGACGATCAGCTCCGCGTCGGCCTCGTAGAACATGAGGTCGAGCGCATCGCGGAGCTCCCGACCGTTGATGGTCAGCAGGGTGGTGCCCGGCTTCATGCCGACTTCCTCGGCGATCGAGTCGGGCCGGACGGACTGGACGCGGATCATGGTGGGAAGATCAGGCCGGTGGCCGAACGGCCGCCAGCAAGGGCTCCCCGTCCACGCCACCGGCCCGGGGGACCGGTGGCGCGCCGGGATGTCGGTGTGTCAGGACGCCGGGGCGTCGTACGTGAAGCCGGCGACCGGGACATCGCTCTCGAGCTGTACGGAGAACGCCGCGGTCTCGCCCTCGGCCGGCACGGTGAGCTCGAGCGTTTCGGTCATCAACTCCGAGCCGTCCTCGCCCAGCAGAGTGACGGGGATCGAGAGGGTCGAGCCCGCTTCGGCCGACCGGTTCATGACCTGTCCGTCGATCGAGTACGTCGTCTCCGAAACCGGGGTCAGCTGCGAGCGGAGAAACTCCACGGGAAGCGCGTCGCGCTCCTCGAGCACGGCGAGCGCGGTATCGCTGTTGCCGAGATCCCGGTGCGAGTTGGCGAGCAGGTTGTACGGAACGCGCTCGAGCGGATAGCGCTCGACCAGCTCTTCGGCCAGCGGGAGGAGCTCTTCGTAGCGCTCCGACTGGTAATAGGAGTTCGCCAGGTTCTCGAGCGTCTCCTTGTTGTGCGGGTTCTGCTCGTATGCCCGCTGGAATGCCTCGGCCGCCCGCTCGAAGTTCTGTGCCCGGTACAGGCCGATCCCGACCTGGGACCACTGGTTGAACGTCAGGTCGTCCCGTTCCATCAGCTCCGAGAAGATGGCCTGCGCCTCGTCCTGCCGTTCGGCGTCCATCAGGGCGATCGCGAAGTTCAGGCGCCCGAGCACGTCGTCGGGGTTGTCGCTGCTGTAGTCCTCGTAGATCGCAAGGGCACCCTCGGTGTCGCCCGCGGCCTGCTTGATGCTCGCCAGGTTGATGCTCGCGGTACGGACGATCTCGTCCTGACCGCCGGCGTCGAGCGCCATCTCGTACAGCTCGGCCGCCCGCTCGTTATTGCCGTTCCGCTGATGGATCGTGCCGGCGTAGGCGAGCGAGCGGGCGTCGCGGTTGATCGTGTTGGCGGTCTCGAACCGCTGCAGCGCCGTCTCGGTGTCTCCCTGGCGCATGCTCTCGATGCCGGCGTTGTACTGGTCGACCCAGGCGTTGAAGCGCATGCGGCCGGCCTGCTCCTCGCACTGCGGCGCGACTTCGACCAGCCTCGTCAGCATCGAATCGGCGCCCACCAGGTCCCGAAGCTCGAGATAGGCATTGGCGGCCAGGAGATAGGAGCGGGCGGGAATCTCGTCCTCGCCCCAGTTGGGCTCCAGCTTCTCCAGCGCCCGCTGGTACCGCTCCTCGGCGGGACGAGTATCGTCGCGGCTGTTCGCGAGCGAGAACTCGACTTCGGCGCTGCGCGTGTATCGGTTGCCCTCGTCTACGCAGTCCTCCTGCGCCACGGCGGCCGCCGGCCAGGCCAACAGCGCGACGAGTCCGGTACTGGCGAACAGCTTCATCTGATCTCTCTTCATGGCCCCCAAAGGTCCTGTCCGGAGTGCAATGTCTGCATACGAAGTTCGAAGTTCGGCGCCGCATATCCATCGAATCCTCGTGGACGCCACCGGCCGACGCAACCGGCTCGGCCAAGCACTACTACCATCCGTAGTTCGTGAGGTTTCCCGTGTTGAATGTGACGACGGTCTCGGCTCGCCCGGTTTTCCCGACTCGACGAGGCTCCCTGCTCACCTCATCGCCCCGCTTCGACCGTCAACTCGCGCAGGATTCGCTGTGCCGTCGTCCGCCCGATTCCCTTGACGCGGGTGAGCTCGTCCGCCGACGCGCGCCGGATCTCGGCGACGCTGCCGAATTCCTGCAAGAGGTCGGCCTCGCGCTTCGGACCGACGCCCGGAATTTCCGAGAGTCGCGAGTGGAGAGTCCGGCGGCGTCGAAGTCGGCGGTTGTAGCCAACGGCGAAGCGGTGCGCCTCGTCTCGGGCCCGCTGAAGCCAGTGAAGCGCCGGGTCCGACGTCGCGAACCGGACGGGCGTATCCCGGCCCGGCCGGTATACTTCCTCCAAGCGCTTGGCCAGCGCGGCCACCGGAAGGTCGGAGGCCCCAGCCGCCTCCATGCCCTGCAGCGCCGCTCCGAGCTGTCCGCGTCCCCCGTCGATCAGCACGAGATCCGGGAGGGCCCCCTCCTCGGCGATCCGGCGGTGGAAGTAGCGTCCCACGACCTCCTGCATCATCGCGTAATCGTCCGTCTCGCCCTCGGGCGTCTCGCGGATCCGGAAGCGCCGATATCCGCTTCGGTCCGGTTTCCCGTCGCGCAGCCAGACGGCCGCGCCGACGGAATCCGACCCGCCCAGGGTGGAGATGTCGAAGCAAACGATGGAACGGGGCGGGGTCGGAAGGTCGAGCGCGCCCTGGAGGCGGTGGGCGGCGGCGGGCGTCTCGCCGACCACTGGGGCTTCCCGCTGCAGAGCCCGTTCGTCGGCCATGTGGCGCGCGTTCTCCTCGGCGAGCTCCACGAGGCGTCGCTTCTGGCCTCGCCGGGGACGCTGGATCTCCACTCGCGCGCCGTGCCGCTCGCTGAGCACCCCGGAGAGCGTCTCGCGGTCGGCCGGCAGCGCGGCCACCAGGATCTCCGCGGGGACATCGGCGGCCGGCAGGTAGAAGTCGCGGATCGCGGCGCCCACCAGCTCCTGCATCGATCCGTCCTCCGCCTCCCGCAGAAAACGGGCGTCGCGGCCGAGCAGGTGTCCGTCGCGTACTCGAAGAAGCACCGCGCAGGTGTGGCCGCTCGAGCGAGCGATGCCCAGTACGTCGCGATCGCCGCCCCGGAAGTCGACCGTCGTCTGTCGCCGCCGCAACACGTCGAGCCCCTTCAGCACGTCCCGCAGCTCCGCCGCTCGCTCGTACTCGAGGTCGTCGGCCGCCTCCTCCATCTCCCGCTGCACCCGGCCCCGCAGCTCCGTCGTCCGGCCGGCGAGGATCTCGAGGATCCGGTCGATCATCTCCCGGTAGTCTTCTCGCGATTGATACCCGACGCAGGGCGCCTTGCAGCGGTCGATGTGGTAGTCCAGGCAGGGTCGGTCCGGCGCCCGGTCGGGCAGCGGGTAGTCGCACGAGCGGACGGTGAAGGTGCTCTTGATGACGCGGAGGGCCCGCCGCATCGCCTTGACGTCCGTGAAGGGTCCGAAGTACCGGGAGCCGTCCCGCTCGAGCTTGCGGGTGACGAGAACCCGCGGGAAGGGCTCCTGTACCGTGACCTTCACGTAGGGGTACGACTTGTCGTCGCGCAGCTGGATGTTGTACGGTGGCGTATGCTCCCGGATCAGCGTCGATTCGAGGAGCAGGGCCTCGCCCTCGCTGCCGGTGATGATCGTCTCCACGTCGGCGACCTCCGCCCGTAATCGCCGCAGCTTCGGGTGGGCGCGCGCGTCGGCGCCGAAGTAGCTGCGGACGCGCGACCGCAGGGACTTCGCCTTCCCGACGTAGAGGAGGTCGCCGGCCGCGTCGCGGAGAAGGTAGACCCCCGGCCGCCGCGGCAGCTCGTCGAGCTTCCGCTCGAGCTCGTCAGCCGGCATCGGTCCCCTCCCCGCCGGCGCGGCCCGGCCGAGGGGGCCTGCGCGCGATCGCGAGGTAGACCACGCCGCCGGCGGCCAGCACGCCGAGCAGCAGCGCGAGGGATCCGATGAAGGTGTCGGACGCCAGTCGCTCTTCGAGCCATCCGCGCGCCAGCACGGCGACTCCCGCCGCTGCCAGGGTGGCCACGGCGAGATGCAGGACGCTCTTGAGCGCCGCCGGCTGAAAGAGTCGCCCGATACGGCGCGACAGCAGCCACCAGTGCAGCATCAGGTTCAGCCACGACCCGCAGACGCCACCCAGCACGATCCCCACCGCGCTGTACGTTCCGTACCCGGCGTCGCGCAGCGCCAGGGTCAGGCCGACGCTCACCGCAATGCCGACGCCGACCGAGCCGGCGGCGATCTTCATCGGCGTCGTCGTGTCCTGGAGGGCGTGGAAACCGCTGGCGAACAGCTTCAGGCAGCTCATCGCAACGAGCCCGAGCGAGTAGGCCGCGAGAATGGCCGACACGAGAGCCGTGCTGTCGGCCTCGAACGTTCGCCGCTCGTAGAGAACCTGCACGGCGAGATCGCCGAACAGGAGGAGCACGACCGCCGCCGGAAGCACGAAGAAGAGGATCTCGAAGAAACCGTCGACCAGCCGGCGGCGCAGGACCGCGGCGGTGGCGTCCCGTGACATCGTCGGCAGCGAAGCGGCTGCCACGCTGATTCCGAACAGGCTGATCGGCAGGTAGACGAGGCGCTGCGAGTAGCCGAGCGCG
Organism: uncultured Gemmatimonadota bacterium; assembly: GCA_964578925.1. Lineage (GTDB taxonomy): Bacteria > Gemmatimonadota > Gemmatimonadetes > Palauibacterales > Palauibacteraceae > JARFPW01. The sequence goes on from CAZOEX010000021.1 coordinate 16,691, forward strand.
GCGAGTGCCCCGGTGCCCGCGAGGCCGGCGAGGGCCAGGTCGACCAGGGACGAGAGCTGGAAGATCCCCTGGCTCGAGATCACTGGAAGGGTGTTCTTCGCCACGCGCCGCAGCGGCTCGAAGTCGAAGCGCAGGCTGGGACGGCGGACGGCCCCGAGTCGGAGCGCCGACGGCACCTGGATGCCCACCTGGAGGAGGCTTCCGGCGAGCGCCGACCAGGCGAGCACGTGCGCCAGCTCCCGCGAGCCCAGACCCGCGGCGAGCAGGAGCCCCCCGACCTGCGCCAGGTTCCACAGGGTGGGCGCCACGAACGGGAGAAAGAAGCGGTCGTGGCTGTTCAGCACCCCCAGACACCAGGCGCCGACGATGAGGACCCCGGACATCGGAAAGAGAATCCGCACGAGGCTCGTCGTCAGGACCCGGGTCGGTTCGTCGGCCGTACCGAGCACCACAGCCGTAATCCAGGGCGCGAGCAGCACGCCGAGACCGCTGAGCAGGGTGGCCACGAGCAGGACGAGGCCGAGCATCGAACGGGCGAGGCGGGGCGGATCCACGGCCTCGTCCGCTTCCGCGGGGCCACCGCCGTCTCCATCCGTCTGCCCCGCCCGTTCCAGCTGCTCGCTGTAGACCGGTACGAAGGCCGCGGAAAGCGTTCCCTCGCCCAACAGATTCCGGATGATGTTGGGAATCTTCAGGGCCGCCCAGTACGCGTCCGCGGCGAATCCCGTGCCGAAGAACGCGGCGACCGCGGCATCGCGGGCCAGGCCCGTGATGCGGCTGAGGGCGATCCCGGCTCCCACCGATGCCGCGTGGCCGCTGGTGCGCCGGAGACCGAAGAGGCGGTGGACGGGGGACGCGGGTTCAGTCACCCGGGGGCAGGCTCCGGGATCCGGACTCGCCCTCCGCCAGGGAGCGCAGGAACGTCGTCTCCTCGCGCAGGGCCTCCAGGCTCTCGTTGAGGTAGCGAACTTCCGCCTCGAGCGCCTCGAGGCGTTCGGTCAGCCCTCCTTCGCCGGCATCGGCGTCGCCCGAGATCCGACGCGCGAAGGCCCGCCCGAACTCGGAGTCGATGACGATCGCGAGCAACGGGATCATCA
>CAZOEX010000022.1:0-17632 GCA_964578925.1 uncultured Gemmatimonadota bacterium
CCGTAGAACGCGAACGGCGCGCCGTGCTCCTCGACCGCCGCCTCGAGGTCCATGTCCGGCGGAATGCCCGCCCCGAAGCCCGCGATCCCGGCGAAATGCGGAATGCCGGCGTAGGCCAGCGCCCAGGCGATCCGGGCCGTGCCCGACATGCCGAAGAGGTAGAAGCGCCGGTCGTCCAGGGAGAGCCGCGGTTGCAGGGTCGCCAGCATCGCGTTGACCGCTGGGGTGTTGGGATCGCCGCTGACATCGCTCGCCGTGTTGTTCGAGCTTGCGACGACGTAACCGAGACGCTCGGCGGCGGGCACGAGCTTCCGGAGGGGCGGGACGCCGCGGCCGCGCGGGTCCAGGATCAGGACGAGGGGCCAGTCGCGATCTGGCGAGTAGGAGGTCGGGACGTAGAGGGCGAAGGACTGCGAGGGGTCGTTCGAGGCCCCGATGTTCTCGACGATGCGGCCGGTGGGTAGTGCGGTCGAACGAGCGTCCCCCTGAACGGCCAGAAGTCGCGAAGAATCGGCCGAGCTCAGCGCCGCGGCCACGAGCACGCCCGCCAGGATCTGTCGCCGGATACGCTTCCCCATCTCCCCTCCCGTGGCTCCGGATGACATGGTCCCCGACGAACCTACCCGAAGATGCGTCTGCCGTGCCGCGAATGCGCCGGAGGGGGAGCCGCCACAGATTCCATGGAGCTGCATCGACCTCTACACGTCCAGGCGGGGTGGCTCCATGGCTGCGGACAGGGCTGAGTTCTCGAACAGTGTCGCGCTGGTGACCGGGGGCGGTTCCGGGATCGGTGCTGCGACGGCCAGGCTCCTGGCCGCACACGGGGCGTCGGTGTACGCGGCGGACCTGGAGTGGCCGGAGCTCGAAGTCGACAGCCCACCGGAGCTCCCCGATCGCGAGATCCGTCGGGTCGCCGGATTGCGCCTCGACGTGCGGAGCGAGAGCGACTGGGAGGACGCGGTCCGGAGCATCGCCGAGCGGGGCGACCGCCTCGACCTCCTGGTGCACGCCGCTGGCATCTCCGCGGCGTCCCCTCTCGTGGACACGAGCCTCGCGGATCGGCGTCACGTGCTGCAGACGAATCTCGACGGTACGTTTTTGGCGCTCAAGCACGGTGTGGCGGCGATGTCGGACGAGGGAGGCGCCATCGTCGTCATCGGTTCCGCGTCGGGCATCCGTCCCTCCGCGGGCGCGGCAGCTTACTCGACGAGCAAAGCGGCCGTCTCGATGCTCGTGCGCTCCGCCGCCAAGGAAATGCGGGCGAACGAGCTCCCCGTCCGAATCAACGTGATCAGCCCGGCAGGCGTCCGCACTCCGATGTGGTCATCGATGCCCTTCTTTCAGGACCTCGTCCGTGAGCACGGCTCGGTGGACACCGCCTTCGCGGCCCTCGAGGAAGAGGCGGGCGGCCGGTTCGCCGAACCGGCAGAGATCGCGGAGTGCGTGCTGTTTCTCCTGTCCGAAGCCGCTCATCAGATCACGGGCGTGGAACTCCCCGTGGACGGAGGCTACGTCCTGTGACGAGCGGCCGTCCGCTCGTCCTGATCTTCGGCGCACCGGCGCTGCTGCTCGCTTCGATCGGCCTGGCACCCGTCCTCGGCCAGTCCCTGGACAGGTGGACGGCCGCCATGACGCTGCTGACGCTCTACTGGGCGGGCTGCCTGGGACTCGCCCGGGTGAGTGCGAGGCGAAGCCTCCGCGCGATGTACGGCGCTCCCCTGAACCGCCGTTCCTTCGAGCTACTGTTGACGTGGCTGCCACCTGCGCTGCTGCTGACGATGTTTCTTCCTTCCGTAGCAAGCCTTCCGGGCCCGGTTCTCATGGCCGTTTTCGCCGTCGCCCTCGTGAACGGCATCGTCGAGGAGCTCTTCTGGCGGGGCACCTTCATCGCAACCTTCCCGGACCGCCTCTTCCTCGCATGGGTGTATCCGACGATGCTCTTCGCCGGGTGGCACGTCGCCCTGTCCCTGCTTCCCGGCATCGAGTACGAGGGCGGACCGGTGGCCCTCATCGGCGGAGCCCTGATGATGGGTTTCGTATGGGGCCTGGTCGTACTTCGGACGCGCGACATCAGATCGGTGACGGCTGCGCACGTGCTGACGAATGTCTTCGCGTTCGGTGGACTGTTGCTGGCGAACGGAGTGACCGGTTGAGGAAGGACCCGATGAATCTCTGTCCGTGTATGGGTCGTTTGATAGCTTCGGAGGGTCGCTCGGGACTACATGCCAGAATTTGAAGGAACGGTCATGCGTAAACAGTCGATTTTCGCCTTCGCCGCCATCGCCGCCGTCGGAGCGGCCACGCTCCTCGCCACCGCCTCCGACGCCGGGGCACAGGAACCCAACTTCGGCCGCGCCATCGCCCTGACGAACACCGACCTGGTCATCGGACAGCCGGTGAACTGGTACGGGCCGGGCACCGTCTACAGCTACCGGCTCGACGAGACCGGCCAGTGGCGGGAGGCCGCGCGGCTCACGGCGTCGGACGCGGAGCGGAAAGACGACTTCGGACGGGCGCTGGCGCTGGGCGGCAACACGCTCGTAGTCGGCGCGCCCCGGAAGCACGACGGCTCGGGCGTCGTCTACCTGTTCGACAGGGAGGGGGCGGAGGCCGAGTGGCGGCAGACCGGGATCATCGAACCGCCGGCCGAGGGTGACGTCTCGGAGTACGGCGCCGCTCTCGCTCTCTCGGGGGCGAACGATCTGTTCATCGGCGCGGCCGCGCTGGATACGACCGGGACGGTCCATCACTTCCGACGCGAGGGCGACGGGTGGGCCCTGCATGCGACGCTGCGCCCGGAGGACGGCGAAAACGTGGCGGGCTTCGGCGTGACGATGAGCCGGGACGGTGACTGGCTGCTGATCGGCGCTCCCGGCTCCGACGAGGAGACGGGACGGATCTACTTCTTCCGGCGTTCGGCCGGCGGCGAGTGGACGGAAGCGCAGGCCGTGAGCCCGCCGAGCTCCGTCGCGGGCGAGGAGGCGGGCGTCGGCTCGGCCGTTCTGCTCGACGGAGATCGGGCGTTCATCGGCGCCCCGGGCGAAAACGCCGTCTTCGTGCTGGAGCGCGACGACGCGGACCGGTGGATACCGGCCGCCGATGGGCCGCTTCTTCCGTTCGACGGCGTCCGAAGGGGCGGCTTCGGCCGGTCGATCGCGCTGGCTGGCGACGAGGTCTGGGTGGGCGCGCCGGGCGCGGATCGCGCGGAGGGTCGCGTGTATCGCTTCGCCCCCGACGGCGACGGCGGATGGCGGAGCGCCGAGCGCCTCGATCCCGCCACCCTCGCCGGCGCGGAGGCCGGGGACGCACGGCCGAGCTGGCCGTTCGCCTTCGGATTCAGCCTCGCGGGCGCGAGCGATCGTATGGTCGTCGGCATGCCGTTCGCCGACTTCGGCGAGGGGCGGGCCATGACCGTCGAGCGTGCGGGCGACGACTGGCAGGCGACGCAGACGCTGACGGGCGATATCTACCGTCTCGGCGAGGATCTGACTTCCGGTGCCCGCTGCGAGGACGGCCGAATGGGCGAGTTCCCTTGCACGAACATCGAGCTCGTCGCGCACATGCCCACCAGCGCCCTCGGCGGCGAGCGGGGCGCGTGGGTGAACGACGTCTGGGGCTGGAGCGACGATGAGACGGGGCGGAACTACGCCCTGGTCGCGCGGCGGGACGGCGCGTCCTTCGTCGATGTGACCGATCCCTCGGCGCCGCGGCTCGTCGGCAACCTTCCGCGGACGAAGGGCTCCCGTCCAACCGTGTGGCGCGACATCAAGGTGATCGGCGACTACGCCTACGTGGTCTCCGACGGCGCGGGCGAGCACGGAATGCAGGTCTTCGACCTCACCCGGCTGCGTGACGTCGGGACGGATCCCGCGACCTTCGAGCCGGACACGACCTATCACGGGATCCACAGCGCGCACAACGTCGTCGCCGATACGGAGAGCCGCTTCCTCTACATCGTCGGCGCCAACGGGGGCGGAGAGACCTGCGGGGGCGGCCTCCACATGGTGGATGCGCGGACGCCGCTGGAGCCCACCTTCGCCGGCTGCTACAACGACCGGGAGGGCGCGAATAGCCGCGGCTACACGCACGACGCGCAATGCGTCGTATACCGGGGACCGGACGCCGAGTACCGCGGGCGGCAGATCTGCGTCGGCTCCAACGAGAAGGAGATCAACATCGCCGACGTGACCGACAAGGAGAACCCGGTGACGATCGGCCGCGGCACCTATCCCGACGCCGCCTACACCCACCAGGGCTGGTTCGACGAAGAGCAGCGCTACTTCTACCAGAACGACGAGCTGGACGAGATCGCGGGCAACGTGGAGGGCACCCGGACGATCGTGTGGGACCTGACGGAGCTGGACGACCCGGTCGTGGCGAACCAGTACATCGGCCCGGTCGACTCGTCCGACCACAACCTGTTCGTGAAGGGCGACCGCGTGTACGAGTCGAACTACGGCAGCGGCCTGCGCGTGCTCGACATCAGCGATCGCGCCAACCCGCGGGAGATCGCCTTCTTCGACAGCGCGCCGTACAACGACGACGGGCCGGGGACGAGCGCGTCGCAGAGCGGCGCCTGGAGCAACTACCCGTTCTTCGAGGACGGCCTCGTGGTCTTCACCAGCGTGCGCGAGGGGCTGTTCATCGTGCGGGTGGCCGAGGACACGCCGGTTAGCTGAGGCCTCGTGCGGCAGCGTAGCGTGGATGGGCCGGAAGAGCTCGAGAGCGAAGTCAGCTTCGACTCTTCGCCGTTGCGCGAATCGGATCTCACCATGCTACGAGAAGGCCGGCTTCGTCCGGGCCGGGGAGTTCGTGTCACCGGACGGACCGGCACTGCTGATGCGGATCGGCCACATGCTGCGGAGGATCGGGTCTTGGTCGTATTCGGCCAGGGGCACCTCCCGATCCTCCGGTAGCTCGTGATCGAACATCCGGGCTACTGCCTGGAAGACCCGCTTCCCTACCTGGATGGTCTGTGATCAGTCCTGCTCTACGAGCAGGATCTCGAACGGCCCCATTCCGTGAAGCTGAATCACGGTTTCGCCGGACGCTCCACCGAAGTGCGGGTGCTCGGCCGGGATGTTGATGAAGTCGCCCGGATCGTAGCCGACGAGGCTGCTCTCGTCCTCCTCTTCGCCCATCGCGAGCAAGAGGGTGCCGCTAACGACCGTCAGGTTCTCGTCCATCGGATGGTAGTGCGCCGGGAAGCGGTAGCCATCCGGGAACGAGAGCCTGAGAACGTACGGGCCCTCCCTGGTGAAGTCACCCACGACGCTGGCGATCTGCATGCCGGAATCGAAGCCGGGTACCTCGATCGGCTCGAACTCCATGTCATCGTTCATGACCATCGTGGCCATGCGCTGCTCGTCCGCCATCTCCTGCGCCTCTTCGGCGGCCTGGGCGGATGCGAGAGCGGGCGTGAGGCACAGTACGGCGGCGAACCCCGTGAACAGGGCAATCCTGCGAGATACCATGGTCCCTCCTGTCGCGAACCCTTTGGTGAACCGCCGAAGGAATCCTCGATAGCCGAGATCCACGTTCGAGCGGCATGAGACGTGTAATATAGTAAGAATGTATTCATGTGCGTATCGAGACGGGGAGACTCGACAGTCGGGACAGGGACGAAACCCGACGCGGCGCAGGTTCGCCATTCGGTGCTATACTCAGGGAGCCATCGCCCGCGTACGATATCACCAGAGGGGAAACGACATGGGAATGACCCTGCGAAAGGACTCGGCGTGCGTCGCCGCGACTTCGTGAATGCGCTCGGCGCTCTCGGGCTGACCGCCCTGGCGTCTCCGGAGCTGCGCAGACGCACCCCGACCTCCTCCTTCGACGTCGTGGTCGTCGGGGCGGGCGTGTTCGGCGTGTGGACCGCCCGGTATCTGAACCGGGCGGGCAAGCGCGTGGCGGTGATCGAAGCAGTGGCGCCCGGCCACAGCGGCGCCTCCTCGGGCGGCGAGAGCCGGGTGACGAGGTGCGGTTATGGCGGCGAGAGCCTCTACACGGAGTGGGCCTGCCGGTCGATGGCCGAGTGGCGCGCCCTCTCGGAGCGCGCGAAGCTGCCGCTCTTCCACGATATCGGCGTCCTCTGGCTTCACCGAGAGGAGGATCCGTTCAGCGAGGCGAGCGCCCGCACGCTGGCCGCCCACGGCGTCCCGTTCACGCGGCTGTCGGCGCGCCAGCTGAGATCACGCTATCCCGTGCTCCGGGTGGACGACGACCAGGCCGGAATCCTGGAACCGGGAGCCGGCGGCCTGATGGCCCGCCGGGCGGTAAAGCAGCTGGCGACGGAACTCGAAGCGGACGGCGTGTCCTTCCTGCACGGACGCGTACTCCCGGTAACGAGCGCCGAGGGCGAAGGCGGGATCCTCCGCTCGGTGACGACCGACGAGGGTCAGGTGATCGAGGCCGATGCGTTCGCTTTCGCCTGCGGACCCTGGCTCGACCGTATCTGTCCGGACATCATGGCCGGACGACTTTTCGTAACCCGCCAGGAGGTGTTCTACTTCAGCGTCGACCGAAACCGCACCGGTGACCTCCCCGTTTGGGCCGACCTCCCGTTCTACGGCTTTCCGAGCCTGGAGGGCCGCGGGTTCAAAGTGGCGAACGACACGCACGGACCGGAGGTGGACGACGTTTCCGCGATGGACCGTCGGGCGAGCGAGTCAGGGGAGGCGGACGCACGCGATTTCCTGGCCCGGCGCTTCCCGGCCCTGGCCGACAGTCCGCTCAACGAGAGCCGCGTCTGCCAGTACGAGAACAGCTCCAACGGCGACTTCCTCTTCGATCGCCACCCGGATCTCGAGAACGTCTGGCTCGCCGGGTGCGGCTCCGGCCACGGCTTCAAGCACGGTCCTGCGGCTGGCGCCCACGTGGCGGGCCTCGTCACCGGCACCCGGCGGACGATTCCCCGTTTCAGTCTCGCGTCCAAGGCGACCCGGCACGAGCGCGAGATCCAGTAGGCGAACCGCGCACCCGGGATCCACGTTCTAGCGCCGTGGGTATCACATTCGGTGTCACTCCCGCGTTGCATCGAGTGGAGTCATGCTCAACCCGTGCAGAGGTGGTCCCATGTGTGGTCGCCGATCGACGCTCGTCTTCTTCGGCGCGGTTCTCCTGGCCGTTGCCGCCCTTTCCTGTGACGACCCTACGGGACCCGGCACGGTGGCTCTCATTGCGACCGTGGAGTTCCAGGCGGTCGAGGGCGGATGCTGGTCCCTGCTGGCGAGCGACGGGACTCGCTACGAGCCCCTCGCGCTGGCCGAGCCCTTCCGCGTGCGCGGACTCGAAGTCGAGGCGACTGTTCGACGCCGAAATGACGTGGGGACCATTTGCCAGGTCGGACAGGTGGTCGAGGTCGTTGAGATCCGGGCGCTCGGGAACGACTTCCCACCCGACTGACGATCCTCGTCGAAGGCGCGAGGGCCGACGACTCTTCCGGTCAGTAGTCGAAGCGGAGCGACAGCCCGAACGTCCGCGGCGGGTTCGTGAGATACCCGACCCGGGCGAGCTCTCCTCGCTCCCGGTCCAGCGCCAGGAAGGCGCGCTCGTCGGTGATGTTGTTGGCGAACAGCGCGACCTCCCAGTTCCCCGCGATCACGCCGATCCGGCCGTTCAGGACGTTGTAGGCCGGCATCAATGGATCGAATGTGAACGTGGTCTGGGTCAGCGGACCGCCGATCGTGGCGCCGCCCGCGTCCTCGAACGACGTCAGGTCGACCGTCCCGACGCCTTCCGCATGGTCGTCGACCATCGTGAAGCGCGAGCCCACGTGCTGGAACGAGCCGGTGAAGAAGGTCGGCAGATTCTCCTGGAACTGCCAGCGGTAGGTCGCGGCGACCGCGGCCTGGAACTGCGGCACGCTCGGAAGCCGGTTCCCCTCCTCGATGCCCGCGATCACGCTGACCTCGCCGGTCTCGGACGTCGAGGTCAGGGTCGAGCGCAGCTCCGAGTCCGTGAGACTCGCGGTGGCCGCGAAGTCCCAATGCTCGTCCGGTGTTATGCTGAACTCGAACTCCAACCCGGCGCTCCGGGATTCCGGCACGTTGAAGACGAGCCGCGAGGAGCACGAACCCGCCGTCACGACCAGCTGCAGGTCGCTGATATCCATGAAGAACGCCGACGCGTTGAACGTACCCCGCCCGTCGAGGAACTGGGCTTTCACACCCGCCTCGTAGTTCCAGGCGGTCTCGTCCTCCCACGATTCCCGTCCGCTGAACGTTTCCAGGTCCTCGTCGGTGCAGAGCGGCACGTTGAGCGGGTCGTTGATCCCGCCGAGCCGGAAGCCCCGCGACGCCTGCGCATTGAAGGTGACGTCCTCGGACACCTCGTACGACACGATGAAGCGCGGCACGACCCCGGTGGCGTCGGTCTCGCCGGGGTTGGAGTCGACGTCGTTGCCGACGTCGGCGTCCGTGAAGATGCCGTCGAAGACCTGCTCCCGCTCCTCGTTGAAGGTGTAGAAGCGCAGGCCGCCGGTCAGGTCGAGCCGATCGGTCGCGGCCACCGTGGCCTCGCCGAAGACGGCGAACTGCTGGAGATCATACGATAGATCCGAGAAGAAGAGTTCGTCCTTCTGCGCTCGGAGGCCCTCGGTGAATCCCTCCGGCGCACCCAGGATGGGCGCGGCCATCTCGTCGAAGCCCTCGACGAGCAGGCTCTGGCCGTACTCGCGCGTGTTGCTGCTGAAGAAGCCGCCGACGAGCCAGGTGAGTTGCTCCTCTTCGCCTCCCGCGAGGCGCAGCTCCTGGGTGAACACCTTCGAATTCGTCACGTCGTCCAGGGGCGAGTCGATCGTGTAGATCGGCTCCGGGAGGCCCAGGCTGCCGCCGGTGATGCTGGAGGTCAGGGCTCCGGCATCGCGCACGACGAGGACGTCCCGATAGGTGTAGGAGGTGATCGACGTGAGGTCCACGTCCCCGAAGTCATAGTTCAGGTTCAGGTCCGCGAGGAGGAAATCGTCCGTCACGGGTTCGTCGATCTGAAGCGCGACGAGCCGCTGGTCTTCCACATCCTGCGGGTCGAGAGCCGGCATCGGGTTTGGATTGGTCGTCGTGAAATCGTTCGCGAGGATGTTGTAATCGTCGATCCGATTCCAGCCGTCCATGTCGAGCCGCTGGAAGAAGATCCTCGGCGTGATCGTCCACGCATCGTCGGGCTCGAAACGGAGCGCGGCGCGTACCCCGGTCCGGCTGCCCGTGTTGACGTCCTCGTCGATCGCGTAGCCGGAGATCGTGTCATCGGCGAACTGAAGCGTCTGGGCGTCCATGTAGCCGCCGTACTGGGTACGGTACGCTGCCAGCCGGACCGCGGCCTTGTCACCGAGCGGCGCGTTGAACCCGGCCTTTACGTCACCACCGGTTCCGCCACCGTCGACCTGGTTGACTCCGAGTTCGCCGAAGTAGCTCGTCACACCGAGCTCGGGCTGGTTCGTGATGTAGCGCACCGTGCCGCCCATGGAGCCCGACCCGAACAGGGTGCCCTGGGGCCCGCGCAACACCTCCACGCGGGACATGTCGAAGAAGTCGAGGTCGGGCGTGTAGAGCGACAGCGAGATGACCGCGTCGTCCAGGTAGGCTCCCACCTGCTCCTTCACGCCGGGTTGGTCGCGGGCGATCTGGCCCGCAGACGCGCCGCGAACTGCGACCTGGCTCTGGCCCGGACCCAGGTTCTGCACGCTGAAGCCCGCCACGTTGGCCGAGACGTCCTCCAGGTCCTCGGCCCCGCGGGCTCGGAGCTCTTCGGCGCTCGGCGCGGCGACGGAGAACGGAACGTCCGCCAGCAGCCGTTCGCGGAGCGTGGCCGTGACCGTGATACCCTCCAGCTCCACCGGCTGCAGAGCGAAGTCGACCGCGACCGTCGCGTCGGCCGAGACCCGGACGTCCTCGCGCGTCGCCTCCTCGAAGCCGACGAGCGTGGCCGTTACGGTATAGGTTCCCGGCTGCAACCGGGCGATGGCGTACCGACCGTCCGCCCCGGTCAACGTCCGACGTGCCGCGTCCGTGGCTTCGTTCGCGGCCGTGACGGCCACGCCTTCAACACCGGCACCGGCCGCGTTCCGCACAACGCCGGCGATCTCTCCGGTGGCCTGTGCGAAAGCCGGAACGGCATACAGGGACGCAACGAGTGCGAGGAAAAGCGGGAACCTGCGGGTCGGATGACGCATGCGATCCTCCAACGGTAGGGAGCGTGCAGGATGTTTGAACCCCTAGCGACTGCCTATCTACTTGTCAAGTTAGGGCTTCTCACGAGCTGGACGCTTGGCGACACTGTCTTCGGATTCTTCAACCAGGCGAGGATCCTTCAAGACCCGTCCTTCCCGGACATCGTACGCTGTGCCTGAGTGCGGCGAATCCCGTCGTGCTCGCGGCTGTCAACAGCTATCCGGCAGGAGGGACGATGTCGAAACGACTCTGGACCGCGGCTCTCGCGGTACTCGTGTTTCCGATCGCTTGTGACGACGCTGCGGACCCCACATCACCGGACTTCGAGGCAGTGGACGGCCAGGCCTCGGCCAGGGGAGGCGTGGTGGCATCCGCCAGCGGCGGCGCCGACTGGGTGCTGGAGGTGTTCGGCTTCACCATTCCGCAGACGCTCGGATTCTCGGCACGCAAGTACGCCGACGGCAGCGTCGACGGTCACATCAACTACCACCAGACGTTCCAGGGCGAGACGCTCCGCTTCAACGCGACCGTCACCTGCATGAGCGTCTACGACGGAAATCGCGTCAAGTACGGTGGAGAGATCGTGCTGAGCACGGACCCGGCGTTCCCGCCCGGGGACTTCATCTGGTTCCAGAGCATCGACAACGGTGAGGGGGCCGACGCGCCCGCCGACCAGTCCACCGGATCGGGGTTCGGCGACGCGGAAGCGAACCAGGCTTTTTGCGACAGCCCCGAGGAACCGAATCCACTGTTCCTCGCTGGAGTCAACGGTGACATCCAGGTACGCGAGTGAATCAGTGAATCAGCAGGCGGCCGGTGGCTCAGGCGGTCGAGGCAGAATTGTCCCTGCCCTCTCGCGTCTGTTCTGCCGGTCGTCACTTCAGTCCAGGCTGCCTTCAATCCAGGCTGCGGCGGTAGGCGCCGGGCGGCACGTCCACGTAGTTCTTGAACGCGCGAGTCAGGTGTGACTGGTCGGCGTAGCCCGCGGAAAAGGCGATGGAGGAGATCGTTTCGTCGGTGTTTTCGAGCCGATCCGCCGCCCACTCCACCCGAAGCCGACGCATGAACTCGCCGAGCGGCACACCGTGACGCTCGCGAAACACGGCCGCCAGGTGCGCCGGATGCACGCCGGCCGCCTCCGCAACGTCGGAGATGGTCGGTGATTCACGGAAGTGCGCACGGACGTATTCTTCGGCTCGATCGAGCCACCCGGGAACATCCCGTGCGTCGGTTCGCCGAAGCCTCGCGGCCTGCACCAGCATGTCGAGGGCGAGGGCTTCGCCGGACAGCTCCGACAATCCGTCCGGGTCCCGGATCTCGCGCGCGAGGCGGCGGGCGTTCACGCTGATCGCGGCGTGCCGGAAGTGATTGATCCGATCCGTCAGGAGGGGCCGGAAGGGCTCGATCGCCTCGTCGCCGGCGAGCGGATCGAGCTGGACGACGACGACCTCCGCCCCCTTCGAGCCGATTCGGTTCCCGTGGGTCTCCTCCGCCGGCTCGGTGAAGATCGTCCCCGCGGGGCATTCGTAGACGCGCTTCTCCAGGGCTCCGCTCGCGAACCCGAGATCGAAGCTGCCGCGGAGCATGACGCCGAACGTCGCCTTGCCGTGGATGTGGGGTGTGAGCACGTCGTCGGCGGCGAACCACGCACGAGTCAGAGTGAACGGACCGGCCTGGAGCGTGGTGAACTCGGGGCTGCCCATCGTGACCGGGACGCTACCGTTCCGCTGCTCTCGGCTCATGGAGGATCCTCGATTCTGTTGCGCGAAATCCCGCTCGGGCGCAGGAAGGTCGAGGAGCGGCGGCCACCGCTCGCCACGTGCCCACCACCCCTCACTACGTGCAACGTCTGAGTGAGCGAAGTCCAACGAACGGGGGACGGCGGCCGCTTCATCCGACGTCGACGACGGGCTCCCCCAGCACCTCCATCCGTGGCTGGATCCCGAGCCCCGGCGCGAGCGGCGCCGCCAGCCGCCCTTCGTGCCGCTGCGGTGCGCCCTCCGCGGTGCTCACCGTCACGTAGCGGTTGAAGTCGGTGGAGGAGAAGAGGAACTCCGGCGGCGTGCCGTGGGCCAGGTGCGCGATGGCCGCCGTCGCGACGTCGCCGCCCCAGCTGTCCTCGATCGTGACCGCGATGCCGAGCTCCACGCACAGGTCGCGGGCCAGCCGCGCCTTCGTGAGCCCCCCGAACTTGCCGATTTTGATGTTCACGACGTCCATCGCGCCGTCCGCGTGCGCCCGGGTCAGCATCCCGATGCCGTCCACGCATTCGTCGAGCACGAACGGATGGTCGGTATGCCGCCGCACCGAGAGACACTCCTCGTATGACAGGCAGGGCTGCTCGATGTAGACGTCGACGTCGCGCACGGCCCGGACGACCCGCATCGCCTCGTGGGGCAGCCAGCCGGTGTTCGCATCGGCGATCAGCACCTCGCCGGGCTGCATCTGCGCCGCCACAGCGCGGATCCGCTCGACGTCCGTCTCGGAGTCGCCACCGACCTTGAGCTGGAACGTGCGGTACCCTTCGCCGCGATATCGGGCGACCATCTCGGCCATCGCATCGGCCGTGTCCCGGGAAATCGCGCGGTAGAGGGGGAAGTCTTCCTCGTACCGGCCGCCGAGCAGCGTGCAGACCGGTTGCCCGGAGACCCTTCCGACGATGTCCCAGCAGGCGATGTCGATGGCGGACTTCACGTAGGGGTGTCCCTTCAGGCGTGAATCCATGAAGCGGGTCAGGGGGAGGAGCGCGGTGGGATCCCGGCCGATGAGCTGCGGGGCGAGCTCAGCGATGCCGGCTCGCGCACCGGCGGCGTACGCGGGGAGATATGCCGGTCCGAGCGGGCAGATTTCGCCGTATCCGGCCACGCCTTCGTCGGTCTCGACCTCGACGATCGTACTGTCGAACACGTCGACCGACTTCCCGCCCGACCAGGCGTAGCGTCCTTCGTGGAGCGGCAGGTCGACCTGCCAGGCCCGCACGCGTACGATCTTCATGATTGTCCCTCCGGGTTCGCGGCTGCGATGATCGACGGAGCGTGCTCAAACTGGCCGGTGGCAGGGGAAAGAGAAACGGAATGCTGATACTCGACGCGAGGGACGTCCGGCAGGCGCTGTCGATGGACGAGGCCATCGCGCTGATGAAGGAGGCGTTCGCCGCGCTGGCGCGGGGCGAGGCGACGCTCCCGCCTCGTACACATCTGTCGGCTCCTGGCGGCGCCGGGGTCACGCTCGTCATGTCCGCCCGGATCGACGGGGAATCCTCGCCGGACACCGACGCGAACGCATCGAGCTCGCACGCGTCGAGCTCCCTGGCCGTGAAGATCGTGTCCGTGTTCGACGGCAACCCGGCTGCCGGGCTCCCCCGCATCCAGGGGGTGGTCGTCGTCCTCGAGCCGGATACGGGGCGTCCGCTCGGCGTCGTCGACGGGGCGACGCTCACCGCGATCCGCACCGCCGCGGCTTCTGGCGCGGCCACGGATCTCCTGGCCCGCCCCGAGAGCGCGACGCTCGCCGTTCTAGGCGCCGGCGTGCAGGCGCGAAGCCATGTCGAGGCGATGTGCGCCGTGCGACCGATCTCGAGGGTCCGGATCTACAGCAGGACGCCGGAGAAAGTGGACACTCTGATCCGGGGCCTCAGGGGGTCTCAGTCGCATCGGAGGCTCGAGAAAGATCCCGCCGACTTCTCACGCGCCGGGTCGGCAACCGACGCCGTGCGGGAAGCGGACATCATCTGCGCGACGACGACTTCGTCGACTCCGGTGTTCGATGACCGCGACCTGAAGCCGGGCGTTCACATCAACGCCGTCGGCTCGTTCACGCCGGACGCCCGCGAGATTCCGGGTGCCACCGTCGCTCGCGCCTGGGTGGTCGTCGACGATCGCGAGGCGGCGTGGGCGGAGGCGGGGGACCTCATCCAGGCGCGGAATGCCCGCCTGATCGACGATGACCACGTTCGGGCGGAGCTGGGCGACATCGTGCTGGACTCGGGGCTCCGGCCGAGCGATCCCGGACGACCGACGCTGTTCAAGTCGGTGGGCGTGGCCGTGCAGGACGCGGTGGCGGCCGCGGCGGTGGTCGAGACCGCGAAGCGACGATGGCTGGGGACGCCGGTGAAGTCGTGAGGGGGATGACCCCGGCACAATTGCTGCACGACGAACGGGGAGACGAGTCGCACGAAATCTCGGAAGGATGCAGTCGAATGGATACAAAACGCCGGAGTCTAGCGGCAATCCTCGTCGTCGGAGCAGCACTTCTCGTCCTCAATCCGGCGAATGTGTTTGCACAGGGACGCCAGAAAGGTCAGTCGGCCGTCGCGACCGCATCCATCGTCCTGACCGACGACATACGCGTCGAGATCCGCAATTTCTATTCTGCCCGGACGTCTCGGGGCGTAGAGGCCCTGCCGCCGGGAATCCGCAAGCGGCTGGCGCGTGGCAAGCCCCTGCCTCCCGGCATCGCCAAGAAGGCCGTTCCGGAAGGTCTCAGATCCCGCGTCCGCATTCCGGACGGTTACAGGCTGGTCGAGGTCGGGCTCGACGTGCTGCTCGTGGAGGTCGCGACGAATGTCGTCCACGACGTGTTGATGGACGTGATCCGCTAGAAGCCCGGAGCGGGACTACTCCTCCAGCAGTTCCTCCAGCCCACCGGCGTAGGTGCGGCTCGACTTCACCTTCGTCCCGTCACGGAGAACGATCGTGTATTCCCCGTGCGAAAGCCGCTTCAGCTCCCGGATGCCGTCGATGCGGACGATGGCCGATCGGCTCACACGGATGAACTCGCCGCCGAGCCGCTCGGTCATGCGTTCCATCGTCTCCCGCATCAGGTGGGAGCCTTCGCCCACGTGGAGCCGGACGTAGTTGCCGGCCGCCTCGACCCACTCGACCTCCCCGGGACGGACGATCGTGATGCGGCCGCGCGACCGGATGACCAGCCGGTCCACGCCCTTCCCCTCGTCGGATTCCGGACGCAACTCGGCGAGGAGCGATCGGAGCTGCTCCGCCAGCCGGCGCTCGCTCCCGGGTCGGCCCGCGAGCTGTTCCTTCGCCCGGTCCAGGGCGCGCTCGAACCGTGCCCGCTCGAAGGGCTTGAGGAGATAATCGACGGCGTGCACGTCGAACGCGCGGATCGCGTACTCGTCGTACGCCGTGACGAAGACGACGGGCGGCATGCGCTCGGCTCCCACCTCGGTCACGACCTCGAAGCCGTCCATCTCGGGCATCTGAACGTCGAGGAACACGAGATCGGGCTGCAGCTCGCGCACCGCCTTCACCGCGCTTCGCCCGTCGGCGCACTCGCCGGCGACCTCGACATCGGGGTCGGCGGCGAGCAGCGTGCGGAGACGCTCGCGGGCCAGCGGCTCGTCGTCGACGACGAGGGCGCGGATCCGCCCGTCTCCGGTCTCGGCGCGGCGCTCACTCATCATGGGGAATCCGGATCGACACGCGCAGTCCGCCGGCCGACGCCTCGGCCAGCTCGAGGCTCGCCCGGTCGCCGTACAGCTGCTCGAGCCGCGCCCGGCAGTTCGCGATGCCGACGCCCGAGCCGCTCGAGACGGACGGTGCCCCCCGGCGCCCGGCCGTCTCGGCGACGCCGGGCCCGTCGTCCTCGATCGAGATCTCGATCTTTCCGTCCTCGAGCGACGTCCGAATCCCGATCCAGCCCGGCTCGGCGCGGGGAGCGACGCCGTGCCGGACCGCATTCTCGACGAGGGGCTGGAGGATGAGGTTCGGCACCCGCGCGTCGAGCGTTTCGGGATCGACGTCCAGGTCCACGGTGAGCCGGTCGCCGAACCGCGTGCGCTCGATCTCCAGGTACTGCTCGAGGAAGTCCAGCTCCTCCTTGAGCCGCACTTCCTGGGTGCCGGCGTTCTCGAGGGTGAGCCGGAGGAGGTCGCTGAGCCGCGCGAGCATCCGCTCCGCCGCGTCCACGTCCCGGTGCATCAGGGTGGAGATCGCATGCAGGGTGTTGAACAGGAAGTGCGGATGGAGCTGCATCTTGAGGGCGCTGAGACGCGCCTCCGCGAGCCGGGTCTCGAGACGCGAGGCCTGCAGGTCTCGCTCGCGCGCCCGGCGATACGCCTCGACCAGGTTCCAGCCGCCGACGATCGCCAGGTAGGTGAGCAGGTTGCCGTGTAGCCGGCTGATCACGAACGGCAGCGACAGCTCCCCCTCCGGGATCCACGGGAGGCCGCGCCCGGCGAGATGATCGAGGAGGGAGTGCGCGAGCGCGAAGCAGACGCCCGCTCCCAGGTGCGCGGCGAGCGAGCCGACCCACCGGCCGCGCTCGAAGCGGAACCGCGAGGCGAGCCACAGGATCGCCGGGGCGAAGAGCGCCCAGGCGTACCAGGAGGTGAGCGAGGGGGCGAGGGCGCGCCCCCAGCCGATCTGATTGTCCGGGTACGCGTTGTAGAGCAGGTACGTCCGGGTGGCGAAGAACACTCCCACCAGGGTGGCCGCGCCGAAGATCGCCGCCCAGCGGATCGCGAGGCGCCCGGTCCGTGGGCGACGGCTCATCGGCCGGCCGTCGCCCGGGTCGCCGGGGTCAGTCCTCCCGCAACTCGGCGAGCTTCTCCCGGGCGTTGTCGTTCTCCGAATTCAGCTCGAGGGACTTCTCGTACAGCGCGATCGCGCGCTCCCGGTTCCCCGCCACCATGTTGCCTTCGGCCAGGCTGTCCCACGCGTTCCATGACTCCGGATGCAGCTCCGTGTTCAGCTCGAAGATTTCGATGGCGACCGCCGGCCGTGGTCCCCGGCGGAGGAACTCGTAGCCGAGTCGATTGATCGCCCGCTCGTCGAACAATAACGATTCGGGATCTTCGCCACTTTCTCGCTCGAACAGCGCCATCGCGTCGTCGACTTGCCCGCGCTCGAGCCGCTCGAGGAACTCGTTCTGCGCGACCACGCGAGGCGGTTGGCGCCCGTGGCCGAGGCTCCAGACGTAGGCCACCAGGGCCCGGCGCTCCTCGCCGGACAGGCTCATGCCGCCGTCGGGGGCCATGAAGAACGGCCTCGGCGCCACGGCCTTCATCTCCTCGCGCTTCACCCCCCAGATGAGGGTCTGCATGATTCCCTCGTAGCTGCCGTCGCTGTGCAGCCATTCGGCGTCGGTGAAGTCGGGGGCCCGGTTCCCGTCGCTCCGCCCGCCCACGGCGTGACAGATGATGCAGGTGCCGCCGTTGAACAGCTCGCTCCCGGTCTCGATCATGGAGGCGAGCGCCGCCTCCGGGATCGTGTCGGTCAGGCTGACCGGCGCCTCCTCCTGGGCGGACGCGAGCGTCGGACCGGGAAGGCCGGGGATGGCCGTCATGCCGGCCGCGAAGGCGGCAAGAGCCGCCGTCGCGACAACGTCGCCGCGGACGAAGCGATCCGTCGATCCTCGTCTCATTCCTGCCTCCCGTTCCCGTTCCTTTGGCCTCGTGAGCGATCTCGCGGGGAATGAAGGGACGACCGGAGGACGAAATCAACGGA
>CAZOEX010000023.1:0-4297 GCA_964578925.1 uncultured Gemmatimonadota bacterium
TGAGCCCGAAGCCGAGGCCGCCGGCCTCCGGCGGGTGCGTCACCCCGGGCCACGCGGTCGATTCCTCGGCGATCATCTGGATGTCCGGGAAGCGGCGGTACGCCTCGACGTTCATCCGGCGGAGAAGATCGACGGCCTCGAGGTTCTCGCGTCCACCTTCCTCGTTGGGGATCCACTCCCCCTCCTCCCGCGAGTAGTCGAGGTAGAGCATCGACGCGACGGCATCGACGCGCAGACCGTCGGCATGGAACTCGGTCAGCCAGTAGAGCGCGCTGCTGATAAGGAAGCTTCGCACCTCGTGCCGACCGTAATTGAAGATCAGGCTGTCCCAATCGGGATGGTGCCCGCGCCGCGGATCGGCGTGCTCGTACAGGTGGGTCCCGTCGAAGCGGGCGAGGGCGAAGTCGTCCGCCGGAAAGTGGGACGGCACCCAGTCGAGGATCACGCCGATTCCCGCCCGGTGCAGCTCGTCGACGAGGAACTTCAGATCTTCCGGGGGTCCGTACCGCGCCGTCGGCGCGAAGTAGCTCGTGACCTGGTAGCCCCAGGAACCGTAGAACGGATGCTCCATCACCGGAAGAAGCTCGACGTGCGTGAAACCGTGGGAGCGCAGATACTCGGGCAACCGCTCCGCGAGCTCGCGCCAGCCGAGGCTGCGGCCGCCCTCGTCCGGGACGCGGACCCACGACCCGGCGTGTAGCTCGTAGATGCTGATCGGTGCGTCGAGCGCGTTGCGCCGCCCACGGCGGCTCATCCATCCGCCGTCGCGCCACTCGTAGTCGTCGGCATGGACGATCGAAGCGGTTCGCGGCGGTGTCTCGGTACGCCTGGCGAGCGGATCGGCACGCTCGTGGATCGCGCCGCCGGAGGTCCGGATCCGGAACTTGTAGGCGTGACCCGGCGCGGCGTCCGGCACGAAGCCCTCCCAGACGCCGGAGTCTCCCCGAGCGGACAGCGGGTCGGCCGCTCCGTTCCAGCCGTTGAACTCACCGACCACGTGTACGGCGCGGGCGTTGGGCGCCCACACGGCGAAACGGCAGCCTCCGCCGTCCGACGGGTGGGCGCCGAAACGCTCCCACAGGTGGTAGTGCGTGCCCTCCCCGAAGAGGTGGAGATCGAGCTCCGAGAGGGGACGGTCGGATCCGGTCCGCGGTTTCCCGCTCATCCGTACCGCTCTCGCGAGGCCGGCCGACGCCGGGCCGCCCGGAGTGCCGCGAGCGCCTTCCGGGCCGATTCCGGGAGATCTTCGCCGAGCCGCACCGGCAGGCGACGACGCCAGTTCGGACGCTCGTCGACCGTACCGGGCACGTTCTGGGGCTCGCGAACGCCGAGCAGGTCGTCGAGCGACACCGTCACGATCCCCGCGTCGCTCCCGCCGAGACCGGCGAGCAGGGGCTCGAGCAGCGGATCGCACCCCGGACCCGCCGGGCCATCGCCCGCGCCCGCATCGCGCCCCGGGTCGACATCCACGCCGAAGCGCGAATCGAGACGGGCGAAGGCCTCGATCCGTCGTGCCCGGAGCACCGTGGCCTCGTCCTCCGACAGGAGGCCGAGAGCTTCGCGCTCGTCCAGGTCGAGCCCTTCGCGGAGGCCGGCCAGCGGGATCATGTCGTGGGTGCCGATGGTGGCGACGGACCCTGGCGGCACGTCGAACAGATTCGGTGGCGGAACCTCGGCGGCCCGGCCGAGGTCGAAGCCGAGCACGTGGGTTCGGCGCATCCCGTAGCGTTGCATCAGATCACGCACCGCCTCCGGAACGGTGCCCAGGTCCTCTCCCGCCACGTCGCAGAGTGCCCGGTGGGACTCGATCGCCACGACCGCGGCCAGCTCCTCGGCCGGATAGCGCACGTACACACCTTCCGTGGGAGCGGCACCGTCGGGAATCCAGTAGAGCCGGTGGAACTGCATCACGTGGTCGAGGCGCACCAGCGTCGCCGGCTCCATCGAATGGCGCAATACGGCGGCCACGTAGTCGAACCCGTTCTCGCGAATCCGCTCCGGATGCAGGGGCGGCAGCCCCCAATCCTGGCCGCCGCGGAAGAAGTCGTCGGGTGGCGCCCCGGTCGAGACGTCGACGACGAACTGGTCACGGTGCCGCCAGACGTCGTAGCCGTTCGCATCGGTCCCGAGTGGAATGTCGAGGTACAGGCCCGCGCCCCGGTCCCACTCGCGATCCGCGATCCTCTCGATCTGCCGCGAGGCCGCCCACTGCCCGTAGAGGTGCCGCTGAACGACCCGGCCGTCGAGGCCGTCCTCGGTCAATCGCCCCGACCGGGCCGGTTCGGGCCAGCCTCGCCAGTCGCGCCCGTATACGCGCCGCGCCGCCCGGAAGCGCGCGTAGTCCGCGACCCGGGGCCGGGCGGCGAGAAAGCGCCGGAAATCGGCCTCGCGCGCGCCGCCGGAATCGAAGAAGCGCCGGGCCAGCGCTCCGAGGGCGTCCTCGTGCGCTCGCGACAGCTCGTCCCAGGGGACGAACGTGTCGCTCCGGTGATCCGTCAGCTCCTCCAGCCCGGACAGTTCGCCCGCCGCGCGAGCGACGGAAAACCCGGGCGCCGATTCCAAGTCCAGGTAGCGATCGTCCCAGAAGAGCCGGCTGGCGGGCCGATAGGGCGACGGGTCGATCGGGGTGGGGTCGGAGAACCCTGCACAGAGCGGCGTCGTGCCGAACAGGGTGCCGCCGCGCGCCGCCGTCCAGTCGAGGGCCGCGGCCAGGGTGCGGAAGTCGCCCACACCGGCCCGCCGGTCGTCCCGCAGCCCGTACAACGGATGAAAGACGCCCCAGGCTCGCTGGAGACGCTCGCCCCGCCATACCTGCCCCGGAGTCACGATGATCCGCCCGCGATGCTCGTCGGCCGCGTGCCGCACGGTGAGCCGGTGGTAGCCGACGGGAAGGTCCGATGGCAGTTCGAGGCGGCGGATCTCGAAGCGCTCCCCGTCGAGGGAGCTCCCTCCCGCCAGCTCGAGGGCCTCGGCCCGTACCTCGTCCCGGCGCATGCCTCCGCCCCGGTCGCAGACCAGTGTCCAGGCCAGAGGGCCGTGCGCCCGCTCGGCGCGCATCCGCAACGGGACGGACGGCGCCTCGCCACGGGTGGCGACGCGAACCGGCGGACAGGTGCGGCTCCAGATCTCCCGGCGACGCTGGCGGGCCGCGTCCCGGGCGTCCGTCGCGGCGGCGAGTGGCGCGCCGAGCCGCGACAGCACCGCGAGGATCACCTCTTCGGGGGGACCCCGTCGCTGTCCGTCGGCGTCGACCCGAGCGGTTTCGACGCCGTACAGCGTGGCCGTGTCCTCGAGGGCGCGGGTCGTGTCGGAGATCATCGGCCGCAACCTAGCCGACCTTCGGACATCGTGGGAGACCGGGTCGCGCCGGCCGGACCGGCATTGTATCCTTGGCACGTCTCCGTGCCGCCGGGGCGCGGAACCCGATCTCTACAGACTCGACCGGAGCACGATGCGCATCGACACGACCGCCGACCCCCAGCCGAAGGACACCGCCACGAAACCCGATTCTCTCGACGACGTGCCCGTCGAGGAGCTGACGATCGACACGATCCGCACCCTGGCGATGGACGCCGTGCAGGCGGCCGACTCCGGGCATCCTGGAACGCCGATGGCGCTCGCCCCGGTCGCATACCTGCTGGCGCGCCGGATGCGGCACAATCCCGAGGACCCGGACTGGTTCGACAGGGATCGATTCGTGCTCTCCTGCGGCCATGCCTCGATGCTGCAGTACGCGACGCTCCACCTCTGCGGCTACGATCTGCCGCTGCAGGAGCTACGCGACTTCCGGCAGCTGGGAAGCCGCACGCCGGGCCATCCGGAATACGGCCACACCCCCGGTGTCGAGACGACGACGGGCCCGCTCGGCCAGGGGTTGATGAACGCCGTCGGAATGGCGATGGCCGAGGCGCATCTGGCGGCGGTGTACAACCGGCCGGGCCACGCGGTCGTCGATCACCGGACCTACGTACTCTGCAGCGACGGGGACCTGATGGAGGGCGCGTCCCACGAGGCTGCATCGCTCGCCGGCCATCTCGGCCTCGGGAAGCTGATCGCGGTCTACGACGACAACCGCATCACGATCGACGGCGACACCGCGCTCGCCTGGTCGGACGATGTGCCGGCTCGCTTCGAGGCGTACGGCTGGCACGTGCAGAACCTCGGCGACGCTGCGAACGACCTGCCCGCGCTGGCCGAAGCGTTCGAGGCGGCTCGCGAGGAGACCGCGCGGCCATCGCTCGTCGTCGTCCGCTCGCACATCGGCTACGGCTCCCCGAACAAGCAGGATACGGCCGCC
>CAZOEX010000023.1:4307-17341 GCA_964578925.1 uncultured Gemmatimonadota bacterium
GCACGGAGCTCCGCTCGGCGAGGAGGAGGTCGCGCGCACGAAACGGGTTTATGGCTGGCCCGAGGACGAGACCTTCTTCGTGCCCGAGCGCGCCCGGCGGCATCTCGGCGAAGCCGTCGCGCGCGGCCGGGAGCTGCAGAACGATTGGAACGCGGCGATGGAGGCCTACGCGGCGGCGCATCCCGAGGCCGCGTCAGGGCTGCGCGCGGCCCTCGGCGGCGAGCTTCCCGACGGATGGGACGACGGGCTGCCCGACTTCGAACCCGGCGGCCGGTTGGCGACCCGGAAGGCGTCGGGCGGGACGCTCCGGGCCATCGCCGAACGCGTGCCCTGGCTGATGGGGGGAAGCGCCGACCTGGCGGGATCCAACAAGACGCTGCTTCCCTTCTCGGGCGACTTCGGGGCCGGGGCATGGCAGAATCGAAACGTCTACTGGGGGGTCCGCGAGCACGTGATGTGCGGCGCGGCGAACGGGCTGGCGCTGCACGGCGGCGTGCGGCCGTACGTGGCGACGTTCCTCGTCTTCACCGACTACGCGCGGCCGGCGATCCGGCTGGCGGCGCTGATGGGGCAGCCGGTGATCTACGTGATGACCCACGACTCCATCGGGCTGGGCGAGGACGGCCCGACGCATCAGCCGATCGAGCACCTCGCGTCGCTCCGCGCGATCCCCGGACTGACGGTGATCCGGCCGGCCGACGCGGCCGAGACGGTGGAGGCGTGGCGCGCCGCCATGCACCGCACGGACGGCCCGACGCTTCTCGCGCTCACCCGCCAGGGCGTCCCGACGCTGGAGCGCGACGCGGGGAACGACGCCAGTGGGGCGCACCCGGCGGCCGATCTCGCCCTGGGCGGCTACGTCGTGGCCGCGGAATCCGGCGAACGCCCCGATGTCGTGCTTATCGGCACCGGCTCGGAGGTGGCCGTCGCGGTCGAGGCCCGCCGGATGCTGGCCGACCGCGGCATCGACGCCCGGGTCGTCAGCCTGCCGAGCTGGGAGCTCTTCCGGGCGCAGGACGCCGGCTGGCGCGACCGCGTCCTGCCACCCGGCGTGACCGCCCGCGTGGCGGTGGAGGCCGGCATCCGGATGGGGTGGAGCGAATGGATCGGGGCCGACGGGGGGTTCGTCGGCATGTCGTCCTTCGGCGCCAGCGCGCCGGCCGCCGACCTCTTCGAGCACTTCGGCATCACGGCCGAGGCGGTGGCCGACGAGGCCGAGCGCGTGGTGGCGGGCTTCTAGTGTCCCGTCCCGGAAGCTCGTCGGCATTCGTGTGCCGCTGCATCCGCTGTGGCTGCGTTGCTCCTTCTCGAAATAGCGCTGCTATTCCTCGGCGTCGCGCCTTGCCACAGCGGCGCATCAGCACCCTCGGTGCGCAACGAACTTTCGGGACGGGACACTAGCGTGCGGGTATCGATCGGAGCCGACCACGCGGGCTACGCGTACAAGTCCGCGATCGTACCGCAGCTCGAGGAAGCGGGCCACGAAGTACTCGACGAGGGGACCTTCGGCCCGGAATCCGTCGACTATCCCGACTTCGCCGAGGCCGTGGCCGGACGCGTGGCACGCGGCGAGGCCGAGCGGGGTATTCTAATCTGCGGGAGCGCCGTGGGCGTCTGCATCGTGGCGAACAAGATCCCGGGCATCCGGGCCGGCGTCTGCCACGACACCTACTCCGCGGGACAGGGGGTCGAGCACGACGACATGAACGTCCTCTGCCTGGGCGAGCGCGTCATCGGGATCTCCCTGGCGCGGGAGATCGTCGGCCGATTCCTGGACGCGCGTTTCTCCGGGGAAAGCCGGCACCGGCGGCGGCTCGACAAGCTGATGGCCGTGGAACGGCGCCATCTGCGCGACGCCGACGCCGACACATCCTGACCTGACGAACCGCGAGACACCGCTGACACCACACATCCGGACAATCTCATGAAGCCGCTGTTCGAACTGCTGGAGCACGGTCAGAGCTACTGGCTCGACAATCTTTCCCGGGACATGATCCGGAGCGGCGAGCTGCGCCGCCGGGTCGAGGAGGAAGGCCTGCGGGGAGTGACGTCGAACCCCGCCATATTCCACAAGGCGATCTCCGCCGGCCACGCCTACGACGAGGAGATCGAGGCGCTGGCGAAGGAAGGCGCCGCGGTACCGGACATCTACGAGCGCCTCGTCGTGGGCGACATCCGGGAGGCCTGCGACATCCTCCGCCCGGTGTACGACGCCTCGGACCGGGCGGACGGCTTCGTGTCGCTCGAGGTCTCCCCGCGGCTGATCCACGACACGGCGGGCTCCATCGAGGAGGGCCGGCGGCTATGGGCGGCGGTCGATCGGCCGAACCTGATGATCAAGATTCCTGGAACGTCGGCCGGCGTGCCCGCCATCGAGGAGCTGCTCTACGACGGTGTCAACGTGAACGTGACCCTGCTCTTCGACGTGCCCGCGTACGACGAGGTCGCGCGGGCCCACCTGCGCGCCCTGCGGCGGCGCCACGACGACGGCCGGTCCCTCGCGGACCTGTCCAGCGTGGCGAGCTTCTTTCTCAGCCGGATCGACGTCCTGGTGGACTCGATCCTCGGCCACCGGATCGACGCGGACACGAGCCCGGCCGGCCCCGCCCGCCTGCTCGGTCGGGCCGGCATCGCGAGCGCGAAGTTCGCCTACCGGTCGTTCGAGCGGCACTACTCCGGCAGTGAGTGGGAGGAGCTCGCGGCGGCCGGCGCGCGGGTGCAACGCCTGCTCTGGGCGAGCACGAGCACGAAGAACCCCCTCTACGATCCGGTGCGCTACGTCGAACCTCTCGTGGGACCCGATACGGTCAACACGATGCCGGAGCGGACGATCGAGGCCTTCGCGGCGCAGGGCACGGTCGTCCCCGGCACCGTTCGCGAAGGCTACGAAGAGGCCGTTCGGACCTTCGAGGGGCTCGATCGCGCCGGCATCGACATGGTCGCGGTGACGGCGCAGCTCGTGAACGAGGGCGCCGAGAAGTTCATCGCGCCCTTCGACCGGCTCCTCGCCGGTCTCGCGGCCCGGCGACGCGAGATCCTCGGCGATGCAAGCGCACCCCGCCTGTCGGCCGCGGCCCGGGAAGTTCTCGACGACTCCCTCCTCGGCGCCTTGGCCGAGATGCGCTTCAGCCGGCGCCTGCTCGACGGGGACCCGTCGCTCTGGACGGCGCCGGGGGCGGAGGAGACGACGCTCGCGGCCGTCGAGTCACGGCTCGGCTGGCTCGAAGCCCCGGAGCACTCCGAGGCCGCCCTCGACGAGTTCCGTCAACTCGCCGACGAGGTCGCGGCGGAAGGCGTCGAACACGTGGTCGTCCTGGGGATGGGAGGCAGCAGCCTCGCCGCCGCCGTCCTGGCGGCCGCGCCGCCGCCGGCCGCGAACCGGCCGCGGCTTCTGGTGCTGGACGACATCGACCCCGATGCGGTGCGCGACGTGGAAGCGGAGATCGACCCGACCGCGACCCTATTCGTCGTGGCCAGCAAGTCGGGCACGACGGTCGAGACCCTCTCGCTCTTCCGGCACTTCCACGAGCGCGTGAGGTCGGCCGGTGTGTCGGCGCCCGGCTCGCGCTTCGTCGCCCTCTCGGATCCGGGCACCCCGCTCGTGGCGGCGGCTCACGAGCACGGTTTCCGCCGCGTCGTCGAGACGCCCCGCGACGTCGGAGGCCGCTATTCCGCTCTCACGGCCTTCGGCCTCCTTCCCGCCGTCCTGGCCGGCCACGACGCCGGCGGGATGCTCGCGGCGGCCCGACGGCTGGCCCGCGCCGGCGGTCCGGAGGTGCCCCTGACCGAGCATCCCTCCCTCGGGCTCGGCGTGGCGCTGGGCGAGCTGGCGCGAAGGGGCCGGGACAAGCTCACCCTGCTGACCGACCGGACCCTGGACACCTTCGGCGCCTGGCTCGAACAGCTCGTGGCCGAGTCGACGGGCAAGCAGGGACGCGGCATCGTGCCCGTGCTGGCCGAACCGCCGCGTCCGGTGGAGGCGTACGCGGACGATCGCGTCTTCGTCTCGATCACGGCAGGAGACGAGACTGCCGAAACGTCGGCGCGGCTGGCGGCGCTCGAATCGGCCGGGCATCCGGTCGTCCGGCTCCGGGTCGAAGACACGACGGCCCTGGGGCGCGAGTTCTATCGCTGGGAGCTGGCCGTGGCGGCGGCGGCGGTGATCCTCGGCGTCAATCCGTTCGACGAGCCCGACGTGAACGAGGCGAAGGACCTGGCGCGACGCCGATTGGCGTCGCTGTCCGGCGACGAGGGCACGACCGACGAACCGCGGGCGGCGCGGCGCGGACTCGAGCTCTACATGGACGGGGACGGTGGCCCGCGGAACGGGGACGGCGATCTGGCTGAGACCCTGCGCGACTGGGTCGAGGGAGTGACCCCGGAGGACTACGTGGCGATCCTCGCCTATTTCCGGAGCTCCGCCGAGCGAGACCGGCTCACGGCCAGGCTGCGCGACGCCCTGGCCGCCCGCACGGGAGCCGCGATCACGCTCGGCCACGGTCCGCGCTATCTGCATTCGACGGGACAGCTCCACAAGGGGGGGCGCCCCGGCGGCGCCTACCTGGTGCTCACCGAGGACACGACCGAGGACGTGCCGGTTCCCGACGCCGATTACGGGCTCGCCGACCTCCGGCGGGCGCAGGCGCTCGGAGACGCCGACGCGCTGGCCGCACGTGGCAGGCCCGTGGCGCGCGTAAACCTCGGCTGGTACGTGGAGGACGGTCTCTCGTCCCTGGCGGACCTCTTCCGGCCCGACGCGGACTGAGCCCGCGGGGCGGGTGGCGGCCTATGCGGTGAAGGCTCGTTTCACCCGCTCCCAGAAGCCGGGCTGCCCGGCGTCCGGCTCCGGCGGCGTTCGCTCCACCTCCGACAGCCGTTCCAGGGCCTCCCGTTCTTCCCGCGTGAGGTTCGTCGGGGTCCAGACGAGGACCCGTACGATCTGATCGCCTCGCCCGCTCGCCCGGAGCCGGGGCATGCCGCGACCGCGGAGCCGAAGCGCCTGGCCGCTCTGGATTCCCTCGGGCACCTCGAGCATCGCCGTCCCGTCGATGATGGTCGGTACTTCGATCCGAGCTCCGAGCGCCGCCTGGCTCATCGTCACGGCCAGGGTATAGACGAGGTCGTCGCCGCGACGCTCGAAACGGGGATCTTCCTCGACCTCCACCAGCACGAGGATGTCGCCTCGCGGCCCGCCCGCGGAGCCGGCGTGGCCCCGGCCCGACAGCTTCAGGTAGTCGTCGGTGGATACGCCGGCCGGTACGTCGAACTTGACCACGCGGTCGCTCCGGGTGCGGCCCTCGCCGTGACACGTCTCGCACGGCTCGGTCACCGTCTCGCCCGCTCCGCCGCAATTCGGGCAGGGGCGCACGGTCACGAACTGGCCGAGCATCGAGCGCTGGACCTGGCGGACCTCGCCGGCGCCGCCGCAGGTCGAGCACCGCTCGACGGACGCGCCCGGCGCCACTCCCGAGCCCGAACAGGTGTCGCACGGGTCCAGGATCTTCACGCGTGCCGACCGTTCGACGCCGCGTGCCGCCTCTTCGAGGGTCACGTTCACCCGGATCTTCAGGTCGCTTCCCTGCCGTCGTCGGCCGGAGGCGCCGCCCCGACGCCGTCCGCCGCCGAACATATCGCCGAGTCCCCCGAACTCCCGCATGAACACCTCGAAGGCGTCGCCGAAGTCGAAGGCGCCGTAGCCTCCCGCACCGGCCCCCGCACCGGCCCCGCGGCCCAGTCCGGCCTCGCCGAAGCGGTCGTAGCGCGACCGCTGCTCGGGGTCGCGGAGTACCTCGTAGGCCTCGGTGACCTGCTTGAACTTCTCCTCCGCATCGGGCTCGTCGCTCCGATCCGGATGATATTTCATGGCGAGCTTGCGATACGCCTTCTTGATCTCCTCCGTGTCGGCGTCGCGCGACACTCCGAGGCGTTCGTAGTAGTCAGTCGGCATCTATGGGGGTCCCGTCCAGTTCTATGATGTCAGGCGTTCGGTGTCCGTCAGTTGCGCACGAGGCGCGAAACGAGCGACGAGGTGCAGTCGACCAGCCCGACCACCTTCTCGTAGGGCATGCGCGTCGGACCGATGACCCCGACGACTCCCTCGACGTGGCCCACCGCGAAGGTGGCCGTCACCACCGTCAGCTCGGAGAGCTCGGGCGCCCGGTTCTCCTCTCCGATCGTGATCTGCGGCCCACGCGCCACGGCGCGCCCGCCGAGCAGCGAGGCGAGCAGATCGCGGCGCTCGGTCAGCTCCATCAGCTTCCGCAGGCGCTCGCTCGAGGTGAACTCGGGCTGCTCCGCCAGCACGGAGATATTGCCGAGATGCACGTCGCGTTCCTCGACGGCCCACTCGAAGATGTCGGGGCCGGACTCGACGAAGATGTTGACGAGCTCCTTCGCCGAGTCGTCGGGCAGCCGCACGTCGCGCAGCCGCTCCGACATCGTCCGGTGAATCTCGCGGAGCGTGTCGCCGGACAGCCGCTCGTTCAGCACCCTCGCCACCGAGCGGAGCGACGACTCGGGGAGGGCGGTCGGCACGTCCACGTACACCGTGCGTACGACCCCGGACTCCAGCGTGAGCACGAGGAGCGCCTTCTCCGAATCCACGGGCACCAGGTCGAGCCGGACGAGCACGGCCTCCGCGATGATCGGTCCGACGGCCAGTCCGAGTTCTCCGGTCAGCAACCCGAGGACGCGGGCCGCGCGGCGCACGAGGATCTCGAGCTCCGAGTCCGGGTCCGACCCCAGCAGCTCCTGGTGGAGTTTCGCCTGCTGCTCGGGTGTCACTTCGGCGCGATCCATCAGGCCGTCGACGTAGCAGCGGTAGGCGAGGTCGGTGGGCATTCGGCCGGCCGACGTGTGCGGATGCGTGAGGAGGCCCTTGCTCTCGAGGTCGGCCATCGTATTGCGGACCGTGGCCGGCGACACCCCGAGGTCATACTTCTGCACCAGCCGGCGCGAGCCGGCCGGTTCCGCGTTCTGGATGTACGAGTCGATGACGGCCTGCAGGACCGCTCGCTCCCGTTCGGTCAGCGACTCCAGATTCAAACTGCCTTCCCGTGCATCTCGGGTTCCTTCCTCTCGTGCGAACTCCAACTCGCCATCTCGGAGGCCAGTGCGTCGAGCCGCAGCCATCCTTCGGGCGTGAGCAGGATTCGTGACGCGGCGGGCACCGTCCAGCCCGCGCGGCGCCATGCGTCCAGGCGCGTGTGCTCTACCGGGGCCGCCTCTTCGAGGGAAATGCCGCGGTCGGTACGAAGGCCGAGCCAGATCCGCTCGAGTCTACGCTGGGCGGCGTCGGGCCGCTCACGACCCGCGCGCAGCTCCTCTCCAGCGCTCGCGGCCTTCCGATACAGGTCCCACCGATAGACGTTCCAGATCCGCTCGCCGCCGAGGTGGCTGTGCGCCGACGGGCCGAGGCCAAGGTACTCCGAGCCGTCCCAGTAGTGCCAGTTGTGTCGCGAGGCATGCCCGGGACGCGCGAAGTTGGACACCTCGTAGTGCCGAAAACCGGCCTCTCGCAACCGCGCCGACACCTCGAGATACTCGTCGCCGTATCGTTCGTCGTCCGGCATGCGGACGCGACCGAGCGCGACCCGGCGACCGAGCGGAGTCCGCGGTTCCGCGGTCAGGCCGTAGGCGCTGACGTGGGTCACGCCGAGCGACAACGCCCGGCGGACGTCGTCTCGCCAGTCCCGCGGAACCGAGGCCGGGAGTCCGAAGATGAGATCGATGTTCAGGTTCGCGAAGCCGGCGGCCCGGGCACGCTCCACGGCCCCGCAGGCTCCGGCCGCGTCGTGGATCCGGCCGAGCCACTCGAGGGGCCCGTCCTGGAACGACTGGACGCCGATGCTGAGCCGGTTCACGCCGATGTCGAGGCACGCCTCGCAGACCTCGTCGGTCAGGCTGCCCGGGTTCGCCTCGGCCGTCCACTCCACCGTCTCCGGGTCCCAGCGAAAGCGGGTGCGCAGAAGCGACGCGAGCCGGCGCATCCCGTGGCCGCCGAGGAGCGACGGTGTACCGCCCCCGACGAAGATCGTGTCCAGGTCGACCGGTGTCCTCCACGCACGCTCCCGAAACCAGGCCTCCAGGTCCACGGCGAGGGCGTCCAGATAGGCGTCGATCGGCGGGCCCTTCGAAGCCGCGACCGAGAAATCGCAATAGTGGCAGCGCCGCACGCAAAAGGGCACGTGCACGTAGAGGCTCCGCGGGGCGCTCCCGCCTCGAGCTCGTCCGGTCGCGGAGGGCGCGGAGCTCTTCACGAGGACCTGCAACGCTCGAAGCGACCACCCGGCAGACCCGTCACCCGTCCGTCCAGTTCCAGGCGAGCGAGGAGCACGCTCGCCTCGCGAACGCCTCCGGCCAGGACCGCCAGCTCCTCGAGCGACGCGGGTTCCAGCTCGAGTCGCCCCAAGAGCGCGCGCTCCGCCTCGCCGATGGCGCGATCGGTCCTCGGCGAGCCGGGTGGGGACGGCGGAGCGGCATCGGTCCAGCCGAGCTCCGACAGCACGTGCGCCGCGCTCGTGACGAGCGCCGCCCCGTCCCGCAACAGCTCGTGGGCGCCGGCCGACGCCGCCGACCGCGGGTTCCCCGGACAGGCCAGGACCTCGACACCGATGTCGCCGGCCTCGCGGGCCGTGAGGAGCGCACCGCTCCGTTCCGGCGCTTCCACGACGACGACGGCGTCACTGAGGGCCGCGACGATACGGTTCCGCGTCGGAAAGTGATGCGGTTCCGGCGGCACCGACGGCTCGAACTCGGTCAGGATCAACCCGCGGCCCTCCAGCTCGGCGTAGACGTCGTGGTTGGCCCGGGGATAGCGAAAGCGGAGCCCGGATCCGAGGACGGCGGCGGTCTCGCCCTCCGCGGCCAGCGCTCCCCGGTGCGCCGCACCGTCCACGCCGGCGGCCAACCCGCTGACGATTCGAACGCCGCACGCCGCCAGCTCCTTCGCGATGTCCCGGGCTAGTTCGCGCCCGTCGCGGGTCGCCCGCCGCGTCCCGACCACCGCCACGGCGCGCCCCGCGTCGGCGGGCAACGGACCGCGCGCCCACAGGACGGGCGGAGGATAGTGCAGCCGCTCGAGGCGGTCGGGATAGCCGGGCAGCCCGTAGCCCAGGATCCGGTCGTTCGGGCCCAGCTCTCGCTCCGCCGCGGCCGCCGCCGCGGCCGCCATGCGATGCAGCGCCTTCCGGGAGCGCCCGCCGAGCCGCCTCCCGACGGCCGCGCGCTGACGCTCGTCCAGTTCCCTCGCCCCGCGGGCCGCGGCGAGGAGCGCCTCCAGCGGATCACCGCAGCGGTCGACGAGGGCTCGCACGATTCCGGGTCCCATGCGATCGATTCCCGTCAGCAGGCGAAGCGCC
The DNA here is from genome assembly GCA_964578925.1 of uncultured Gemmatimonadota bacterium. Taxonomy (GTDB): domain Bacteria; phylum Gemmatimonadota; class Gemmatimonadetes; order Palauibacterales; family Palauibacteraceae; genus JARFPW01. The sequence continues at coordinate 13,667 of CAZOEX010000023.1, forward strand.
CCGGTTCGGTCGGACACACGAGTCGCCTCCGGGCTCACGGCCGCCACTCGTCCAGCTCCGGGAAGCGCTCCTCGGGCGTCGCGCGCTCGCGCTCCAGCTCCTTCGCCCTCTCGACCCGCTTCCACACGGCTTCGATCAGCTCGTCGAGCCCCTCCCGCGTCACGCTCGAAATCGCGAAGCCCCCCCAGGCGTCCGGCGCATCGATGCGGCCGGGAAGCTCGGCCCGGCTCTCCGGCGGGACGAGATCGGACTTCGTGACCACGACGCAGTGTGGAATGGCGGTCAGTGCCGCGTCATGGGTGAGCAGCTCGTCGCGGAGCCGCTCGTAGGTCGCCTGCGGCTCGGCGTCGTCGGCCGGGATGAAGAGCATCAGCGATCGGGTCCGTTCGACGTGGCGGAGGAACTGCGCGCCAAGGCCCTTCCCCTGCGCCGCTCCCTCGATGATTCCGGGGATGTCGGCGACGACGAGGGTGCGGCCATTCGAGAGCGAGACGACGCCCAGATTCGGCGAGAGGGTCGTGAACGGGTACTCGGCCACCCTGGGACGGGCCGCCGTGACGGCGGCCAGGAAGGTCGATTTGCCGGCGTTCGGCTCGCCGACCAGGCCCACGTCGGCGATCAGCTTGAGCTCCAGCTCGATGCGGCGCTCCTCGCCCCATTCCCCCGGTTCCCAGTTCCGCGGCGCCTGTCGGGTCGAGGTGGCGAACGAAGCGTTGCCCCGTCCCCCCCGGCCGCCCCGGGCCACGACGAGCCGGTCGCCCGGATCGAGGAGCTCGCCGAGTCGCTCGCCGCTGTCGGCGTCGCGAACCACGGTTCCGGCCGGGACGGGCAGAACGAGATCCTCGCCGTCCGCGCCGGTCTTGTTGCTGCCTTCGCCGTGTCCTGCGCGGCCCGCCGCGTAGTTCTCCCGGTAGCTGTAGTCGAGGAGCGTGTCGAGATGCGGGTCGACCTCGAGGATCACGTCGCCGCCCGTTCCACCGTCTCCGCCCGACGGGCCACCCCGCGGAACGCCCTTCTCGCGGCGGAAAGCCATTGCTCCCGCTCCGCCGGCTCCGCCTTTCACACGGATGCGGGCCAGGTCAATGAACACTGTCGGACACGCTCCTCGAATCTCCCTCGTTTCTCGATCTGTGCTCCGCCACTTCCCTCCACAGCCGCCGCAGGCGCTCCGCCGTCTCTTCCGGACAACGCTCCAGGCCGATTTCCAGCGCCTCTTCCACCCAATCCGGCGACGCCCCCACGCGCAACGCGCCGCGCAGGTGCGAGTGGAGCTGCGGGTCGCGTCCCTGGACGGCGAGCACCGCCACCAGACACAATTCGCGCCGGACGCGATCGAGCCCGGGACGGCCGAGCACCCTTCCATACCCCGTCTCCACCATCAGACGGTCCAGCGCTGGGCTGGCCGCGGCCACGTTCCGGCGCAGATCCTCGTAGGCCGAGCCGTAGATCGCGCGGCAGAGTTTCGTCCCGCGTTGCGCCCGCTCACGGCCCCGCCCGGCCTCCGCGAGCGGATCGTCGTCGGCCGGCGCCTGCTCGCCCCGGACACGACGCCAGGTCGCGGCCGCCTCCAGCGCCGCGGGAAAACCCAGGGACAGGCAACTCTGGACGATCGCTTCCTCGACGCCCCGCGGGTCGTTCCGGTCCGCCGCGTGACGCAGCTCGGCAGTGACGTCGGCGTCGTCACCCGCCGCCAGAGCGGCCGACAGCCGGACGAGCGAGGCGGCGTCGGGCGGAAGCCGGTCACGTCGTCGCTCCGCGGATGGCTCCCGGGGGGTCACGCCGTCCCGTCCTTCTGACGCTCCACCACGCTCCGGATCTCGCCGACCCGCTCACCCGTCGTCCCCTCGATCGGCACGACGCCGAGCGAGGCCAGCGCTTCCCGTTCGTCGTCCGTGACCAGTCCGACCCCTGTGAGCGCCGATACGGCCGCGGGCCCCACGGCCCGACGTCCGCCGTCGACCACCTTCAATGCCAGTCCCCAGTCGGCGTCCACCGCCGCGACGCAGAGCACTCCCTCCGCCCCTTCTTTCGCCAGCAACCGCCCGGCGCCAGCCTGCATGATGCGCAGAGGTTCACGGCCGGGGGACGAGGTGAGTTTCGGGTGGCGCGTCATCGCGCTGACAACCGCCGCGGGGCCGGCCGCGCCGCCGGCCGCCGCCGTCACGAGCCGGGCGTAGCTCAGAGCCATGTCGGCAAGCCGAACGTACGGCGTCGGAAGCCCGCAGCCGTCGGTCGCCCAGGCCAGCGACTCGGGATCGGCCGCGATCCAGGCGTCGAGCCCCGCGCGGATCCGCCGCTGCACCGGGTGGTCGAGGCGCCAGTAGCCTTCGGCGTCCCAGCCGTGATGCGCGGCCAGGGCGAGCATCGCGGCGTGCTTCCCCGAACAGTTGTTGTGGAGCGGCCCGGGCATCTCGCCTGCGCAGGTGAGCGCCGCGGCGGCGTCGTCGTCGTACGGCGGATGCGGACCGCAACGAAGGGCCGTCTCGGCGACGCCGATGGCCTCGAGCATCGCCGTGACCCGGTCGACGTGCTCCGGCCGTCCGCCATGCGACCCGCAGGCCACGGCGAGCCATTCCGATCCGAAGCCGAACGCCGTAGCGGCGCCGTCCTCGACGATCGGAAGCACCTGGAACGGTTTGACGGCGGAACGCCAGAACGTGGCGGCGTCTTCGTCACCGAACGTGGCCGGCGTGGTACTATCGGCCCGGCGGACGACGGCGTGTATTCGGTGACGGGACTCGACGTCGGTGCCGCGGGAAACGTGAACTTCCAGCATTCCGGTATCCAGGCCGGACTCCGCGCGAGGGAAACGATACGGGCACGTGGCCGCCGCGCGGCCGGACGCCGCGGGCGGCCACAGTATAGGGCGAAATGGCTGGAACGTCAGCGGCGGCTCAGGCCCGGTCGAAGGCCTCGCGTCCCGTGTCCATCGCGGCGGAGCGGCCCTCGCGTGGCGTGCGACGGCGCCGCTCGACCTGTTCTCGTAACGCGTTCACGCTCCGGGTCGATACGTCCACCGACCGCTCGGCCACGACCCGAGCGCCCGCCTCGAAGCCGTCGATGAGATCGTCCACGCTGTGCCGGGTGGTCGGTACGTAGCTCGGCGTGTCCTCCGGGGCACGGCCCATCGCTTCGTGCAGGTCGAGCCACCCGTCGAACCGGTCGCTCAACCGCACGACGGCGTAGAACCGTCGCCCCGGATTGCCGTCGCGCCGGAAAAGGTCGAGCAGTGCCGCCCCCACGGCTACCTGCGCCAGGCAGAGGTCCTTCAGGCCGTCCACGACGAGCTTGAACTGAAACACGAGCACGTCCCGCAGCACCGTTCCCCAACCCGCACCCGACTCGTCCTCGACGGGTGATATCGCCGTATCTCTCGTCATATCAATCGCTTCCATGTCGTCCTCGAGCCCTGTACCGTCGTTTCGTCGTTTCCGTGGGACCACCTTGCATCGACGCAACTCACTACGACTCGGGAGCGAGGCGGGTTTCAAACGGGTCCGCTTCGGAGGCTCGTGGAGGCGAACGTCGCATACTTTCGCACCCAACCCGGGAGCCCGACGCCTTGCGGGTCGGGAATGGGCCGTACATAATGGATTTCAGTGTTGCCGTACCATCCATCTTTTTCCCGTTCCACAGGAGAGTAGCGTGACGAAAGCGGAATTCGCGGAGAAGCTC
>CAZOEX010000024.1:0-17122 GCA_964578925.1 uncultured Gemmatimonadota bacterium
CAGATCTCGTCGAACAGGTGTATGAGGCCATCGGTCCGGGAGTGACCAAGAAGGATTGCGCGGCGGTGGTCGAAGCGTTCATCAACGCCGTGAAGAGGGCTCTGGCCGAGGACAAGCACATCGAGATCCGAGGCTTCGGCACCTTCAAGGTGCGGCACCGTAAGCCGCGCATGGCGAGGAATCCGCGAACGGGCGAACCGGTGGAGGTCCCGGCCCGGGAGGTTCCGGTGTTCAAACCGTCCCGGTTGTTCAAGGAGAAGGTCGACGAAAGTCCCGAGACGGGGCCGTAGGCCGAACCTCGACTTCGCGACGGCCGGCCTCCGGCCTCAGCCGAAGAACTTCGCGATCCGACGAACTCCTTCGGTCAACGCGTCGTCGTCGCCCGCGTAGGTGATGCGCAGGTAGCCCGGCGTGCCGAAGGCCTCGCCGGGGATCGCGGCGACCCCGCCCTGCTGCAGCAGCTCTTCAGCGACCGCGGCCGAGTCTTTCCGGCCGACGAGGCGAAGGTAGTGGTAGATCGCGCCGGGCTGGTCGATCACGTCGATGCCGGGAACTCCCCGGAGTCCCTCGAGCGAGCTCCGCCGCCTACGATCCAGCGCCGAACGGAAGTCACCGATCACCCCCTCGCGTGTCGTCGAGGCGAGGATGGCGGCTGCGGCGTGCTGTGACGGACCCGCGGCACCCGACGTCGTCTGGCTCTGCAAGGCGGCAGCCTTCTCGATCACGTCCGCGGGTCCGATCGCCCAACCGATCCTCCATCCCGGCATCGAAAACGCCTTCGAGACCCCGTCCAGCGCGATGACGCGTTCGCCCCGGTCGGGTACGTCCAGGACGGACGGCGCCGAGAAGGGCGGCAGGTAGTAGAGTCGCCGGTAGATCTCGTCGGAGAGCACCCAGATACCGTGTTCATCCGCCCATGCGAGCACTGCGGCCAGCTCGTCCGAATCCGCCACGGCGCCGGACGGATTCGACGGGGAGTTGATCAGGAGGCCGCGGGTGCGACTCGTCCGGCGTTCTTCGAGCGCCTCGACGTCCAGTCGGAACCCGTCGGCCCAATCGAGCATTACGTCGACGGGGCGGGCGCGAGCCAGGTGGACGATGGCGGTGTAGGTCGGCCAGTACGGTGCGGGCAGCAGCACCTCGTCTCCGTCCCCGAAGAGGATGTAGCACAGGTTGAACAGCGCCTGCTTGACGCCCGCGCTCACGATGATCTGCCGGGGGGAGATCGGCGCGGTCTGCGTCGTTTCGGCCGCGTACCCGGCGATCGCGGACCGGAGCTCGGGAATGCCCGGCGTCGGCGGATAGCCCGTCTTGCCCGCCTCGACGGAAGCCGAGGCTCCGGCCGCCGCCACCGCGGGCGTCCCGAAGGAGGGCTCGCCCGCCGAGAGGTTCATCACGGATCGACCGGCGGCCTGCAGCTCTCGCGCTCGAGCGGTGATGGCCAGCGTGGGCGAGGGCTCGAGTCGGGCGACGTTGTCGGAGAACTCGATCATGACCTGCTCGGTTGGGCCCAGTGCGCGGGCGATTGTAGGCGGCGCGAGTCCACGGTAGCTTGAACGGCGGACGCGGAGACAGCCCGAACTGTTTACGATCGGATCGTACCGGAGCCGGATCGACGGCGTCAAGCCGACGAACCGGGCAGGCGACCCCGACACACGAGGAGTATGCACGCGAGATGATCACCGAAGTCGCGACGACCCTGTCGCCGGAGGCCGTGATCGAGGAGGCGCGCCGCTTCTTCACCGACGAGGAGGCGTTTCACTCCGCGACCATCGTGGACGAGAGCGACACGCATCTCACCCTCGGCATGTTCCGGAGTCGTCTCGCCATCTCCGCCTTCCCGGGTGAGCGGGAGGGTGAGACCCGCGTTCGGTTGAGCACACTGCGTCGCAACGACGCCGTCGGCCGTTTCCTCGCGCTGATCGAGACCGGGGGTTCGTCGGCCGACGACGAAGGGGACCGGGGCGGCGAGGCCGGACCCGCCACGGCGGCAGCCGCGGACGCCGGATCGGCGGAGCCGGCATGACGGACACCGCCCTGCGAGTCGACGTACGTCTGTTCGGCCGATACCGGGAGCTCGCCGACGGCGGCGCCCTCGCGGTCGACCTCCCGGCGGGCGCAACGGTCGCCGACCTGGTCACCGCGCTCCATCGGGCGGCGGCGGATTCGCTGCCCGCACGCCCCGTCGTCGCCGTGAACCGGCGGCCGGCGGGCGACGAGGTCGTGATCGGACCCGACGACGAAGTCGCCCTCATCCCGCCGGTGGCCGGCGGATGACGGGCACGTCCGAACGGAGGCAGCGGACATCCGATCTCGGGGCTCTCAGCCCGGATCCCATCGACGCTGGCGAACTCGCGGCATCGATCGAGGCCGGAACGGGGGCCGTCGTGACCTTCGAGGGGCGGGTGCGCAACGTGAACGAGGGTCGTGCGGTCGTGCGCCTGCACTACGACGCCTATCCGGAGATGGCGGAGGAGGTCTTCGCCGATATCCTGCGGCGCGCGCGAGAGACGCACCCCGTGAACGCCGTTCGTGTATTGCATCGTACCGGCACGCTGGAAGTCGGTGAGACGGCGGTGGCGATCGTCGTCGCCGCCGGCCATCGTGACGAGGCGTTCGCGGCCGCCAGGTTCGTCATCGAGACGATCAAGGCCGAGCTGCCGGTGTGGAAGCGAGAGGAATACGAGGACGGTTCGTTCCGCTGGCTCGGCGAGGAGCCACCGGTGCGGGAGGGGAGCGCGTGAAGGACCAGTTCGGACGCACGATCAACTACCTCAGGATCTCGGTCACCGACAAGTGCAATCTGCGGTGCACGTACTGCATGCCGGTCGAAGGGCTGCCCTGGATCCCGAAGGAAGAGATCCTCAGCTACGAAGAAATCACCGACATCGTCCGCCAGATGGGTGGTCTCGGACTCCGGCGCGTTCGGCTGACCGGGGGAGAGCCGCTCATCCGACAGGACCTGCCGGTGCTCGTCCGCCAGCTCAGCTCCCTCGGAGTGCTCGAGGACATCTCGTTGTCGACCAACGCCGTGCTCCTGGCCGATATGGCCGAGGATCTCCGCGATGCGGGCGTCGACCGCATCAACGTGAGCCTCGATACGCTGCGCCGGGAGCGGTTCAGCGAACTGGCGCGCCGGCCGGAGCGGTTCTACGACGACACGATGGAAGGCATCTCGGCCGCGGAAGCGGTGGGCTTCCGGCCGCTGAAGATCAACTGCGTGGTCATGCGCGGTTTCAACGACGACGAAATGGCCGACTTCGCTTCGATCACGCGAGAGCGTCCCTGGCACGTACGGTTCATCGAGCTCATGCCGACGGAGGAGAACCTCTTCCTGTCGGATCGGTTCATCAGCGCCGACGAACTGCTCGGGCGGCTGGAGAACGCGGACGAGCTTCGTCCCGTCGACGGACCGCTCGGCAACGGGCCGGCGCGCTACTTTCAGTATCCGAACGCTCCCGGCACGGTCGGGGTGATCACCCCGCTCTCGCACAACTATTGCGATCGTTGCAATCGGATGCGCCTCACGGCGGACGGCCGCCTTCGGACGTGCCTCTTCGGGACGCACGAGGTGGACCTGAAGTCTCCGCTGCGGGCCGACGGTGACGTCGTGCCCGCGGTGAAGGAAGCCCTGGCCGACAAACCGGAGCGACATTTTCTGCAGATCGGAACCGCGAAGGGAAGCGGCGGGTTGTCTGCATTGAGCCAGGTGGGCGGCTAGAACGGAATACGAAGCGAGGTTCGGGAAACAGGAATGACTTACGAAGAACGTCAGTTGTATCACGAGGGGCGCGAGAAGCTCGCCGCGGTGCGCGCGGAGCTCGAATCGGGAGATCCGGCCGGGCCGATCACTCGCGAGCAGGCGCTGGAGATCCTCGGCCTGCTCGAGTTCTTCGCCGATCGGGTGAGCCCCGAACGCTGGGACCGGGCCCTGGAAGCGATCGCCGACGAGGCGGCCCGCCGGGCCGACATCCTCGCCGCCCGGCGGAACTGACGCCAGGGTCCGTGGCGCCCCGCCACGGTTGCATCGCCGCCCGCGCCCGGTAGCTTCTGCAACGCCCGGTCGCGGGCCTCTCTTTTCTGAACGGTCATCAATCAGGATACAGGCGGGAGCTTTGGAGAAGATCACGGTAGTCGGAGCGGGGCACGTCGGATCCACGACGGCCCAGCGTATCGCCGAGCGGGAGCTGGCCCGGGAGGTCGTCCTCGTCGACATCGTCGAAGGCATGCCCCAGGGCAAGGCCCTGGATCAGTGGGAATCGGCGCCGGTCGAGGGGTTCGACACCCGGCTCTCCGGTGCACAGGACTACGGCCCGACCGCGGGGTCGGGCATCTACGTCGTGACGGCCGGCCTGGCCCGGAAACCCGGGATGAGCCGCGACGATCTCGTGCAGAAGAACGCGAAGATCATCGGGTCGGTGAGCGAGCAGATCGCGGAACACAGCCCCGACGCGATCATCGTCATGGTCACGAATCCCCTCGACGTCATGGCCTGGGTGGCCATGAAGACCACCGGCTTTCCGCGCGAGCGCGTGATCGGAATGGCGGGCGTGCTCGACACTGCCCGCTTCCGCAGCTTCATCGCGCTCGAGCTGGACGTGAGCGTGGAGGACGTGCAGGCGCTCGTTCTCGGTGGCCACGGTGACAGCATGGTGCCGCTCGTGAGCACCGTGTCGGTCGGCGGCATCCCGCTCACCGAACTCCTGGACGATGAGCGCATCGACGCCCTCGTCGAGCGCACGCGAGGGGGCGGAGGCGAGATCGTCGGTCTGCTGGGGAACGGCAGCGCCTACTACGCCCCGTCGGCCGCTGCCGTCCAGATGGTGGAGTCGATCGTGCGAGACAAGCGCCGCATCCTTCCGGCGGCCGCCTGGCTGGAGGGGGAATTCGGCCTGAAGGGACTCTTCCTCGGCGTCCCGTGCAAGCTGGGCCGCAACGGGCTGGAGGAGATCATCGAGGTTTCCCTGACCGCGGCGCAGCAGCGTGCGCTCGAGGCGTCCGCCGCGGACGTTCGGGAGACGATGGAGGTCGTCGGCGGCTGAAATCCGCAGATGCCAGCATATCTCACCTTCCTCTCGGAATGGTACAACCTGCCCTGGCTTCTCGCCGCGGCGGGCGGGGCGCTGCTCGCGCTCGTCGGCCGGCGTCGCCACCTTTTCTCCCCGTCCGCCCTGGCCGTCACGGCCGGCGTCGCCGGGCTCACCCTGAACGGCGCGATTCACGATCTCGGGCTCGGCCCCATCGGGCCGAAGTTTCCGGTCGTCGCGATCCTCTCCGTCTCCGCCGGTCTCATCGTCGGCTGGCTCGGCCCTCGCCTGCGTGACCGAATCTCACCTCCGGTCGCCGGGGTCACCTTCAACCAGCCGGGGCTGGAGGGGAGGGAGGCCGTGATTCTGAGCGCCCGGGTCGGCGAGGGGGGTGACGACGTGGGACGAGCACGCCACAGGGACACCGAGGGAATCTCGCACATCGTGCGCCTCAAGCTGCCGGAAGACCGGTCGGGCGAGTCGCTCGCGTTCGGGTCTCGGATTCGGCTCGGTCGTTACGACCCGTCGGACAGAGCCTACCTGGTCGGTCCCGACGCTTCGGTCGCCTCGGGGCGGCTCGACGCGCCCTCTTCTTCCTGACGCTTGGAGCGGTCAGGTGATCGGCAGCTCGGCCTCCATGAGGGCGCGGGCCACGGTGATATCGGGGGTCTCCGACAGATCGAGACGCCGGGGAGGATCGACGGTGGACCAGTCGGCGTCCCAGAGGACGAGCACCTCGGGTCGGAGAATGTTGTCGGGGTTCGTGCCGACGACCTGGGCGATCGCGCCGGTGGAGAGCTGTACGTAGCTGTCGAGCGGGAAGGCCGAGATCTCGTTGACCAGCGCCGTGACGACGCCGGTCTCGAAATACTCGCCCTTCATCTCGCTCACCTGCTCGAGCGCCTCGAGCGCGGTGTACGGCGAGCGGTACGAACGCGGATGCGAGAGCGCCTCGAAGACGTCCGCCAGCCCGATGACCTGCGCCAGGGGATCGATGGCCTGGCCGACGAGCCCGGCCGGGTATCCCTGGCCGTGCATCCGCTCGTGTTCCTGCAATACGACCGTCTCGAGCCAGGCGTGTCGCGATGCTACCTCTTCGAGGAGCTCGGCGCCGAGGACGGGGTGCTCCCGCAACTGCTCGCGCTCGAACTCGCTAAGCCGGCCCGGCTTGCGGATCAGACCCTCGGGCAGGCGCGCCATCCCGATGTCGTGGACCACGCCGGCCATGATCACGCGGACGACGTCCTCGATGCCCATCGCCATGCCGAGTCCGATCTTCCCGGCGATGACCGCCACGTTTGCCGAATGGCTCGCCATGTCGAACTCGGCGTGCGGCTCGAGCGACAGGAGCACGAGCCCGTTGTCGCGCAGGAGCTGCGAATGGATGCGCTCGGCGAGGAGACGGACACGATCGAGGTCGGGAGCCTGCTCCTCCCGTGCCGCCGCGAAGGCGGCGTCGGCGGCCGCCACCACCTCCTCGTACAGGGCGCCGGGTGCGACACCGCTGGGGGCTCGAGCTCGGACCCGACCTCGCGCCACGCCGCTGTCCAGGCGAAGACCTCCGACGAGAGCCCGCAAAGCGGTGGGTGAGATCGGCCAGGTCACGAGCGAAACGGAGCCGTCTTCGAGATCGGCGGCCGCTTCGGGCGTTTCCGCGACGATCAGGAGGGGGGCGTTCCCATCCAGCCCGAGCGCCTCGTCGACCCCGGCGGGGCCCGCTTCCGGCAGGGACCTGCAGGGCATGATGACCAGCGCGGGATCCCGGGCGTCGTCGGGAATCGGGACGGAGAGATCCTCGCGGTGATCGAAGCGCAGTCCGGCCGCGTCGAGCCGTACGGCGACGTCCGTCACGCCGTCGGCGGGTTCGACGAGCAGCAGCACCGCTTCGCTGGTCTGGCTGGCTTGTCCGGGCATCCGATCGTTCCAATGTCGGGGTCGGTCGGCACGCGCGACTGCAACCTAGCATACCGTCGACCCGGATCACCAGACGCGCCGGGCACTTCGCGTGAAGGGCCGGCGCGCACCATTATGGCCCCATGAGAGAACGTTGGCTGGCGGTCGGGTCGATTCTGGCCGGCCTCGGCGTAGCCGCCGGGGCGTTCGGCACCCACGCGCTCGGTGGCCGTATCGAGCCGGAGGCGCTCGAGGTCTTCGGCACGGCGACGCGCTATCACCTCGTCCACTCACTCGCTCTGCTGATCGTCGGCCTCGCCGCCCAGAGGCATCCCGCGGACCCGTGGTGGAACGGGGCTGGCTGGCTCTTCACGGGCGGGATCCTGATCTTCGCCGGTTCACTCTATCTGCTCGCGTTGACCGGAGCCCGCTGGCTCGGCGCGATCACCCCGATCGGAGGTGCGTGCTTCCTGGCGGGCTGGACGGTGATGGCCGTGGCCGCGCTCCGGGCCGCGAGACGCAGCTGAGACGGACGACTTGAGCCGGCGGTTCAGAGCCGAGGCGGTGTCACCCCGCGCTGGCCCTGGTATTTGCCCTTCTTGTCGGCATAGCTGGTCTCGCACGGCTCGTCGGACTCGAAGAAGAGCACCTGTGCGATCCCCTCGTTCGCGTAGACCTTCGCGGGCAGCGGCGTCGTGTTGCTGATCTCCAGGGTCACGTGGCCCTCCCACTCGGGCTCGAACGGTGTGACGTTCGTGATGACGCCGCAGCGGGCGTAGGTGGACTTGCCGACGCAGATCGTGAGCACCTGTCTCGGGATGCGGAAGTACTCGACACTGCGGGCGAGCGCGAAGGAATTCGGCGGTACGATGCACACGTCCCCGTCGTACTCGACGAACGAGCGCTGATCGAAGTCCTTGGGGTCGACGATCGGGGACAGCGCATTGTGAAAGATCCGAAACTCGCTGGCCACCCGCATGTCGTACCCGTAGCTGCTGAGTCCGAACGAGATGCAGTCGTCCCGCACCTGACCATCCACGAACGGCTCGATCATGCCATGCTCGCGGGCCATGCGTCGGATCCAGCGGTCGCTCTTGATGCTCATTCGTCGTCCCGGTTCTCCGGCTGTCTGGAATTCGTGCGGTCAGATCTGTTCGCCTCGTCTCGCGCCGTCCGACCAGCGGACAGCGTCCGGACCAGGCCTGCGACCCGTTCCGGCGCCTCCTCGGTGACGGCGTGGCCGGCGCCCGGCACCACGTCGAACCCGGCACCGAGGCGTTCGGCCCAGCGGGCGGCCTCCTCCGCCCCGATGCGGCGGTCCCGGCCGCCGGCCAGCACCTCGATCGGGACCCCGGCGGGTCGGAGCTCCTCGAGTGCGGCCGGGCGCCAGTCGCGCAGCACCCGCAGGAGAGCGCGTCCGCGGCGCGGATCCGCGTAGGGTTCCGCGTAGCGCGTCACGGCGCTCGCGATGGACGGCGGGGGAGTTCCGTACACCCGCCGCGTGAGGATATAGCGCGTCAGGGGCCGGCGACAGGCGCGCAGGAGGGGTTCGATCGTCCGGAGGATCGATGGGCGATGGAGAAGGTCGAGCGCGGCGGGCCGAGGAGTCCAGGGGGTCACCGGATTCACCAGGACGAGGCCGGCGACGGGAGAGCGACAGGCGAGAGCGACCGCGAGCGCCGCGCCCTGGGAATGACCCGCCACGAGCGGAGGCGGATCCCCCGCGTTCACTCCGACACCGCGCAGCACGAGTTGCAGTCGCTCCACCTCGATCGCCAGGGAAAACTCCGCCGACGGCTCGGGAAGGGAAGCGCCCCGTCCCAGTAGGTCGGGTACGACGACGCGGAAGGCCGGGGCGAGGCGCTCGGCGACCCCGGTCCACTGGGTATGGTTCGCACTCAGCCCGTGGACCAGGAGAACGGTGGGTCCGGTCCCGGCGGTCCATACGGAAACGATCCCCCCGGGCACCTCCACGCGCTCGATCCGGAACGGCCGACCCGGCTCTTGTGCGCCGGACAGGGTCACTGTCTCTTTCTCCCGCGCGGCGAGAACGGGGCGCGCGGGGTCGTTGCGCGCGTCCTCGCATGCGCCATGATTCCTTGACCGAAAGAAGTTCGGCGGCGTAAGTTCGCCCTACTCGTGAACATTTTCACAAACTACTCCTGAACCCATGCAGCAGGCATATCTCGGGATCGCGATTCTGTTCGCGGTCGGCCTTCTGAACGCGGTGGTGATGTTGGCCCTGTCGCACCTCGTCGGTGTGCGTCGGCCGACGCCCGCCAAGGGGGCCGCGTACGAGTCCGGGATGACGCCCCTCGGCGACACGCGGGATCGATTTTCGGTCAAATTCTACATCGTGGCGATGCTCTTCATCGTCTTCGACATCGAAACGATCTTCTTCCTGCCCTGGGCGGCGATCTTCCGGGAGCTCGGCCTCTTCGGCCTGATCGAGATGTTCGTCTTCGTCGGCGTGCTGGCCGTGGGACTCGCCTACGCATGGAAGAAGGGTACGCTCGAATGGGACTGAGGAGAAGCATGGATCACCGGGAGACACTACCGGCATGAGCGAAGCCCGGACGCTGCCGCTCGCCCGCGGCGACGGCGACAGCTACGACACGGGGGTGCCGCGCTCCTGGATGACGACGAAGGTGGACTATCTCGTCAACTGGGCGCGTCGTAACTCCATCTGGCCCATGCCCTTCGGCACGGCCTGCTGCGCCATCGAGATGATGGCCGCGGCCGCGTCGAAGTACGACATCGCCCGCTTCGGCATGGAGCGGATGTCCTTCAGTCCGCGCCAGGCCGACCTGATGATCGTGGCGGGGCGCGTCTCCTACAAGATCGCTCCCGTGCTGCGCCGGATCTGGGACCAGATGCCGCAGCCCAAGTGGTGCATCTCGATGGGTGCCTGCGCCAGCTCCGGCGGGATGTTCGACAACTACACGATCGTGCAGGGCTGCGACCAGGTGATCCCGGTCGACGTCTACGTGCCGGGGTGTCCCCCACGACCCGAGGGCCTGATCTACGCGCTGCTGATGGTCCAGGAGAAGATCAAGGGCGAGTCGATCAGCAACGAGGTGCTCCGCTCGGAGAGTCCGGAGGCGGTCGGCAAGCCGAACCTGCCGCCGGAGGTGATCGAGCTGGTCGCGCAGCCGTTCGGCAACTCGGCCCGGCAGAACCGTGTGAGCGGAATCGAGCGCACGGACGCGGTCGACCGGCCGCGGGACCGAATCGAGCGGCTGATCGAGCATCGGGACTGAGGAGATGAGCGAAACGACCGTCCGGACGTCGAAGCCCGAGCTCGTCCTCGGAGCTCCCACGCCCGATACGCTCGAGGGACATCCGGTGGTGGAGGCCCTCGAGGAACGCTACGGCGACTCGATCCGGAAGACCTGGATCGACCCCGCCGGAACCCCCGTCGTGCGGATGGATCCCGGGGCCGTTCACGGGGCCCTCGCATGGCTGAAGGACGATCCCGGGACGGCGTTCGACTTCCTGGTCGACCTGATGGGCGTCGACCGCGGCGGGGATCGCCCGATCGAGGTCTGGTACCAGCTCTGGTCGAACCGACACGGCCGCCAGCTCCGGGTCGTGGCGCCCCTGCCGGTCGACGACCTGTCGATCGAGAGCGCCACCGACTTGTGGCACGCGGCGGGCTGGCTGGAGCGGGAGGTCTACGACATGTTCGGCGTGGCCTTCGACGGCCACCCGGATCTCCGCCGCATCCTCATGCCCGAGAACTACGACGAGGGCTTCCCGCTCCGGAAGGACTTTCCGCTGCGAGGCCGGTTCGGCCGGGCCGAGCAGGTGCGGCGCGCCCTCAGCCGCTCGCTCGACGACATCTACGCCCGCGAGGAGCTCGAGTTGGCCGGACTGCTCGAGGAAGGGGGAGAGGTGTCGGCGGAGCTGGAAGGGGCGGCCGTGATCGACGTGCCGCACGAGAAGCGGCCCGAGGACGCGGCCGACGATCTCGAGGGCGGCCGAATGCTCGTGAACCTCGGGCCGCAGCATCCTGCGACCCACGGGGTGCTCCGACTCGTCCTGCAGCTCGACGGCGAGACGGTCGAACGCTGCATCCCGCATCTCGGCTATCTGCACACCGGTTTCGAGAAGACTTGCGAGTATCGCGAGTGGAACCAGGTGGTTCCGTACACGGACCGCATGGACTATCTCTCGCCGATGCTGTACAACATCGGCTACGCGATGGCGGTCGAGAGTCTGCTCGACGTGGAGATCACGCCGCGCTGCCGCGTGCTCCGGGTCATCCTGTGCGAGCTGAACCGGATACTCGGGCACCTGCTGTGGCTGGGCACGACGGGTCTCGATCTCGGGGCCTTCACCGTGTTCCTGTACAGCTTCCAGGAGCGCGAGAAGATCTACAACCTCCACGAGGCCTACTGCGGCAGCCGGCTCACGACCTCCGTGACGCGGATCGGCGGGATGCTGGCCGATCTTCCGGCCGGTTGGACGGCGGCCTGCCGCGAGTTCGCCGAGAACATCGAGGCGACGCTGGACGAGTGCGAGCGGCTCCTGACCGAGAACAGCATCTGGGTGGCGCGGACGGTCGACGTCGGCGTCATCGACCGGGAGACGGCGGTGAACTTCGGGCTCACGGGGGCCAACCTGCGGGCGAGCGGCGTCGCCTACGACGTTCGGAAGGCGCGGCCCTATCTCGGTTACGAGGAGTACGACTTCGACATACCGGTCGGAGAGCACGGAGACACGTACGACCGCTACATCGTGCGCGTGGAGGAAATGCGCCAGGCGGCGCGGATCATCCGCCAGGCGCTCGACCGACTGCCCGACGGCCCGATCAACGTGGACGATCCCTCGGTCATCCTCCCGCCCAAGAGCAAGTCGATGGCGAGCATCGATTCGATGATCTCCCACTTCAAGCTGGTCATGGAGGGCCTCCAGGTGCCGGCCGGAGACGTCTGGTACTCGATCGAAGGATCGAAGGGCGAGCTGGGCTTCGGACTCGTGTCCGACGGCGGCTCGAAGCCGGTGCGCTGCCGCTTCCGCGCGCCGTCCTTCGTGAACCTCAGCGCGCTCCCGTACCTGGTCGAAGGGTCCCTGATCGCCGACGTGATCGCGGTGAACGCGTCCCTGGACATCGTCCTCGGGGAGATCGATCGATGAGCGACGAGCGACGCACCGACATCCACCCGGCCGTCGTCGCGGCGCAGCCGTTCCAGCTCGCCGAGCGTCGGCCGGTGGAGTCCCTGTTCGAGGATGAGGAGGGGAAGGATCGGCTCGCGAAGGCGATCAGCCGCTATCCCGAGAAGAAGGCCGCGCTCCTGCCGATGCTGGCGTACGCCCAGGAGCGGAACGGCTGGATCTCGCAGCAGTCGATGGAGGAGATCGCCGAGGCGCTCGACGTGACGGCGGCCTTCGTCCGGTCGGTCGCCACCTTCTACACGATGTACAACAAGCACCCGACGGGCCGGCACATCATCCAGGTGTGCACGTGCACGACGTGCCACCTGTGCGGTGGGGACGAGGTGTTCGAGACGTTCCTCGAGGCGACGGGCACGCGGCCGGGCGAGGCCTCCGAGGACGGACGCTACATGGTGATGGAGGCCGAGTGCCTCGGCGCCTGCGGTTTCGCGACGGCCGTACAGGTGAACGAGAGGTACTTCGAGAACGTGACGCCGGATCGCGTGGACGACGTCCTGGCAGCGCTCGAGGCGCCGGGGGACGACACCGTGTCGCTGGGCGATGGAGCAGCGTCCGGCGGCAACGGCGAGGAGGACGGCTAGATGGGCTGGCCGCTGTCGCACGACCGCGAGGTCGGCACAATCCTGTCTCGCCACTTCGGCGACCCTTCGGCCCGCCGGCTGGAGTCCTGGACGGACATGGGCGGCTACGTGGGGCTCCGGAAGGCGCTGGAGATGGATGCGACCGAGATCACGGAGGTCGTGAAGAACTCGGGCCTGCGGGGTCGCGGGGGCGCCGGCTTCCCGACGGGGCTCAAGTGGAGCTTCATGCCGCAGGAACCGAAAGGCCCGCATTACCTCTGCTGCAACGCGGACGAAAGCGAGCCGGGGGCGTTCAAGGATCGGGAAATCATGCGCTGGGTGCCCCATCTCCTGATCGAAGGTTGCCTCATCGCGGCGAAGGCCATCCGGGCGCAGCACGTCTACATCTACGTGCGCGGGGAGTACTTCCCGTACACGAAGATCCTGAACGAGGCGGTCGTCGAGGCCTACGAGGCCGGCTACATCGGCGAGAACATCCTGGGCAGCGGCTGGGACTGCGACATGACCGTGCACATCGGGGCCGGGGCCTACATCGCGGGCGAGGAGACGGGCCTGATGAGCTCGCTCGTCGGGGGACGCGCGGAGCCGCGCGTCAAGCCGCCGTTCCCGGCCCAGTCCGGCGTGTTCGGCAAGCCGACCACCGTGAACAACGTGGAGACGCTCGCCGCCGTTCCGATGATCGTCGAGAACGGGGCGGACTGGTACCGGCAGTGGGGAACCGAGAAGAGCCCCGGCACGAAGCTCTGGTGTTGCTCGGGCCATCTCGAACGACCCGGTACGTACGAACTGCCGCTCGCCATGTCGTTCGAGGACATCATCTACGACGTCTGCGGTGGCATCCGGAACGGCAAGAAGCTCAAGGCGGTGATTCCCGGTGGCTCTTCGACGGCCCTGCTTTCGGCTGACGAGGTGGACTGCTCGGCCTGCTACGAAGGCCTGCAGGAGGCCGGCAGCGCGCTCGGCACGGCGTCCCCGATCGTGATGGACGAGGACACGAACATCGTAGCGGCGATGCGCCGGACGGCGGAGTTCTACGCTCACGAATCGTGCGGTCAGTGCGTGCAGTGCCGCGAGGGGACCGCCTGGGTCGCGAAGATCCTGCACCGCATCGAGACGGGCGATGGCCGGCTGTCGGATCTCGACACCCTGTACGACCTGTGTGATCAGCTCACGGGCCGTACGATCTGCGTGCTGGCCGACAGCGTGGTGTTTCCGCTGCGCTCCTCGCTCGACAAGTTCCGGGCCGACTACGAGGCGCTGATCGGGGGACGGGCGTGAAGGGGCATCGATCGAACGTGACGGGAGCACTGAACGACGTGCGAGGCTCGACGTGAGCGAGGCGGAGACGATGGTGAGCCTGACGGTCGACGGGGTGCCGGTCAGCGTACCCGCCGGCACACCGGTCATCCAGGCCGCCGAGCGAGCCGGCGTCGTCGTGCCCCACTACTGCTACCATCCCGGCATCCCGACCCGACCGGCGCAGTGCCGGATGTGCCTGGTCGAGATCGAGGACCATCCGAAGCTGCAGCCCTCCTGCGTCATCGACGTACAGGACGGCATGGTCGTACGGACCCAGGCGGAGTCGGCGGAGGTACGCGACGCCCAGCAGGCGGTGATCGAGTTCCTGCTCGTCAACCATCCCCTCGACTGCCCGATCTGCGACGCCGCCGGCCAGTGCATGTTGCAGGACTACGCCTACGAGACCGGGCAGTTGCAGAGTCGGCTGCAGGATCCGAAGCTCGTCATGGGGCGAGACCGGATCGCCGACGACATCCTCTACTTCGCGGATCGCTGCATCATCTGCACGCGCTGCGTCCGCTTCATGGACGACGTCGCCGGCGAGAACTCGCTGATCGTGGCTCAGCGTGGGCACAAGGCATACATCGACACCTTCCCCGGGAAGGACCTCGACCATCCCTTCCGTGGGAACATCGTCGACGTCTGCCCGGTCGGCGCCCTCGTGCACGAGGACTTCGTATTCAAGGCGCGGGCGTGGGACATGGACACGGCGCCCGGGATCTGCGGAGGCTGCAGCCAGGGCTGCAACATCGACGTGAACGTGAAGGAGAACCAGGTCGTTCGGGTCAAGCCGCGCTACAACGCCGACGTGAACAGCTACTGGATGTGCGACGAGGGCCGCCGCCACATGGTGATGGTGAACCGCGGCCTGCGGGCCGACGTGCCGCTGATCCGACGCGGCGGGGAACTCGAACCGGTGACGTGGGCCGACGCGCTCGAGTGGCTGGCGGACAACCTGCCGGCGGGGCAAGGAGGCGCGGCGCGGATCAGCGCATCCGCGAGCTGCGAGAGCCTCTTCGCCCTTTCGGGACTTCTCGACCACCTCGGCATCGACGGGGGGACGTACGACGTTCCCCGCGGCGAGTCCGCCGAGCTGCCGGGATTCCCGCGGCTGAAGTTGCGGGAGGAACGGGCCCCGAACGCCGCCGGCGCCGACCTCCTCGGCTTTCGGGAAGCGGCGGAACGGCCCGCCGCGGGTCCGGAGGACACCCTCGTCGTCTTCGGAGATCGGCTGGATGACGTGGATCCCGGCTACGGCGCCGACGCGGATTTCTTCCTGTACATCGGCTCGCACATCAGCGCCGCGGCCCGCAACGCGACCGTCGTCCTCCCCGTGGCCGGTGCAGGCGAGGCGGACGGGACCTTCGTCAACGTCCAGGGGCGAGTACAGCGATTCCATCAGGCGATGCAGCCGCCCGGGCTGGCGCGACCGGCCTGGATGGTGATTCACCGTGTCCTCCGGGCGCTGGACGGCGACCGGCAGCCGATCCGTGACGTGCGCGCCGCCTTCGACGCCATGGCCGCCGCCACGCCGGCGTTCGACGGCCTGTCGTGGCAGGCCCTCGGCCTGAAGGGGGCACCGCTGGCCACCGACGCCCCGGCCGGAAGCGCCGCCTCATGACTCCGGTCGAGGGCACGGCTTTCGTGGTGGCCACGGTCGTCAAGGTCGTCGGATTCTTCACGCTGCTGCTCGTCGTGACGGGCCTCTGCACCTACATCGAGCGGCGCGTGGCGGGCTTCATCCAGGATCGGAGCGGTCCGAACCGCGTCGGGCCCGTCGGGCTCCTGCAGGTCCTGGCCGACGGCCTGAAGTTCATCTTGAAGGAGGAGGTCGCGCCGCAGGGGGCGAACCGTCCGTTCTTCTACCTGGCGCCGGCCCTGGCCCTCGTGCCAGCCACCGTTCTCTTCGCCGTGATCCCGTTCGCTTCGCCGCTCCCCACCGAATGGGGCCTGGTGGAGCTGATCGTGGCGGACGTGCCGATCGGCTTCCTCTACATCCTGGCAATCGCCTCGCTCGGCGTGTACGGGGTGGTGATGGCGGGCTGGTCGTCCAACAGCAAGTACTCGTTTCTCGGCGGGCTTCGCGGCTCGGCCCAGATGATCAGCTACGAAATCGCCCTCGCGATGAGCCTCGTCCCGCTGCTGCTGCTGGCCGGCAACGTCACGATGCCCGAGCTGGTCTCGATGCAGCAGAGCTACGGGGAAGGCCCGGCGACCTGGGGCGTCTGGTTCGTGATTCCGCTCCTGCTCGCGTCGTTCCTCTTCTTCGTGTCGAGCCTGGCCGAGACCAACCGCCTCCCCTTCGACCTCCCGGAAGCGGAGACGGAGCTGGTCGGCGGCTACCATACCGAGTATTCGTCGATGAAGTTCGGCCTCTTCTTCCTGGGAGAGTACGCCCATCTGGTCACCACCGGGGCGCTCGTGGCGGTCTTCTTCCTCGGCGGCTGGGACATCCCCTTCTGGACGGGCGACAACGTCCGGGTGCTCGCCGACGGCACGGTGATCGGCGAGCCGACCTGGTGGAAGACGCTGCTGACGGGGGGCGTGTTCCTGGCCAAGACGCTGGGCGTCGTCCTGGTCTTCATGTGGATCCGCTGGACGCTTCCCCGGTTCCGCTACGATCAGCTCATGAACCTGGGATGGAAGGTCTTCCTGCCCCTCCTGATGATCTACATCATGCTCATGGCGACGCTGGTGTACGCCCTCGACGCCGCGGGCTGGGCGACGGGCCCCGCCTACGCGCTCGTCCTCGGCGGAGTCAACTTGCTTCTGATGGTCGTGCTCGTGTTCGCGATCGACCGCGGCCTCCTGGTCCGCGGCGCGACCTATCGCGGCCCGATCGCCCGCCCGAGCGCGGAGGAGAGCTGATATGCCCGGACAGGTCAAGGTCATGGAGCGTCCCGAAGAGCGGGCCTCCTACATACGCGCGGTCACGAAGGGCATGGGGGTCACCCTCAAGCATCTTCTCGACACCGAGAAGGTCACGCAGCAGTACCCGGACGAGAAGTGGGAGCTGTCGTCCCGTTACCGCGGAACGCACCGGATGGCGACGCACGAGGACGGGCGAGCCAAGTGCGTGGGATGCGGTCTCTGTCCGACCGTCTGCCCGGTGAACTGCATCAAGCTGATTCCCGCGGAGGACGA
>CAZOEX010000025.1:0-17075 GCA_964578925.1 uncultured Gemmatimonadota bacterium
AGGAAGAGGTTCCCGATCCAGCCGCGCTGGCCGTAGAGGCCGAACGCGGGATACAGCGTCATGTGGTTGCGCCAGTCGAGCGTGAAGCGGCGTGCCGTGAAGCCGTCACTGTGGAAGGCGAACCCCCGGACGCCCACGTTGCTCCGCTCACCGAGCCGGATGTACTTGCGTCCGTCCCCGTAGCAGGTGTAGGTGTCGGGCCGGAAGCGCCCGACGTCGAGCTCCGCCCGGCAGTCGAGGCGGAAGCGGAGGCCATCGACCGGATATGCGCGGTCCACCCAGAGCGTGTTGTCCTGCACGTACGCGCCCCCGAGCTGGAAGAGGGTCGCCCGCCGGGTGAAGCTGATATCGTCCTCGTGATTTCGCAGGCGGTCGAAGGTCGCGATATCGAGGTTGCGGAGGTCGGCCTGGTCGGACCACTCGGCCCCGACCACGAACTCCCAGCGTCGGAAGAGCGACAGCGGATACTGCCCGGACAGCCGGCATCCGAGGTGATCCTCGCCGAAGATGTTGCTGCGCACGTCGTCGATGAACAGACCGCTCTGACGATAGCAATGGACGCCCCAGAAGAGACGGTGGTTCAGGTTCAGGTAGCCGGCCGCCGCGTACAGGTTCTGGTACTTTCCGACGTCGGCGCGGAGCCGGGTGTCGCCGGTGTACCAGGCCGAGTTGAACTGCGTGTACAGGATGCGGCTGTTGTCCAGCGTGCTGTAGGTCAGGCTGATGCCCGCGAGGCTGGTGCTCGTGCCGGCATAGCCACCCACCCCTCCGAGTGTCAGATGGAATCGATCGGGGAGCGGACGCGTCCGGGCCATCGTGACGAGTGGGTCGGACAGTTCCTCCTCCCAGCTCCAGGTCGGCGCCCACCGGGTGCCCGCGAGGGGCTGGTCCGTTCCCTCCAGGTCCGCGTCGCTCAGGCGCGCCTCCGTTGCCGGAGCGTCTCGAGCGGCCTCCACGATCCGGGGACGGAGGTCGGGATCGGTCGCATCGGCGTCGGGGGCGGGGACCCCTGCCTCCGAGATCTCCATGCGGTAGATCTGCGCCTGTCCGTCGTACGCCGTGAACACGACCGACGAACCGTCGGGCCACCAGTCGGCGGAAAGCACGCCGGTCGAGATGCGGGACAGGCGCTCGACCCGGCCGTCGAGGTCCGACACGTAGAGATCGAACGCGCCGTCGCGGTCGGAGGCGAAGAGCAGGCGGGATCCGTCGGGCGACCAGCGGGGCGCCAGGTCCGTCCAGCGTCCGTACGTCAGATACGTGATCTCCCCCGTCTCGAGATCGAGGAGGAAGATGTTGGATGCGGTCTCGCTTCCACTCCCCGGTTCGGCGAACGGCGTTCGATCGGAGGTGAAGGCGATCGTGCGGCCGTCGGGCGACCAGTCCGGTGCGCCGTCGGCATACACGTCCTCGGTCAACCGTGTGACTTCGCCGTCGGCGCGGCGGATCGTGTAGAGGTCCCAGGTCCCCGAACGGCTGATTCCCGCGACGGCCAGCCGCGACCCGTCGGGCGACCAGGTAGGTGAGCTGACGCTCGCGAGGTCCTGCAGCGGAAAGCGCTCGATCTCGCGATTCGTCTCGAGGTCCCTCACCGCGATCGTGCGCGATTGCGTCCGGCTGTCGATGCAGACGTACGCGAGCAGTCGGCGATCGCCGTCGAAGAACGCCTCCAGCCGATTTTCTCGCGGGTCGAGCGACTGGCAGCGCTCCGTTCCCGCCCGAACGACCCGGCGCGGCGTGGCGGCGATCGACTCGACCGCCTCCCGCGCCATACGTCGGCGCTCCTCTCGCGCCTCCTCGAGCCGCCGTTCGCGCTCCTCTTCGGTGAGGTCGTCTCCGCTCCCGGTCTCGTCTTCCCTTTCGAGTCCAGCCGCGAGGTAGCCGGCGCAATCCTCGGCTCTCACGCGGAGACAGGCGTCGAACAGGGCGGGATCGCGCCGGGGCGTGACCCGCGGATCATTGCCACCGTACGGCAGCGTGAGGGTGAAGATGCCGGGGTATCCGTCCGGGTTCGCCGTGTAGAACAGGTCGACGACCGTATCGGCGCGCTCGGGCGTGACGGGGACGACACGGGGTCCGGCCAGGTCCGGTTGCTCGCTCCACTCGTCGGGATTCGGCACCACGCGGTCCGCGAACATCGCCGCGTCCAGCGTGTTCGTGTGGTCGCGTCCGAAGCGGAGCTCGAGGTACAGGTCGAACGCTCGATCGAGTTCGCGCAGGGGCACGCCGTACACTCCCTCCAGCGCCTCCGCCGGATCGCCGTAGAGCGCCTGGTCCTTCAGGAACTTCACCCGTAGCGAATCACCGAGTCGCAATCGCGAGAAGATTCCCCGTTCCCGCGCCCGCAAGGTACTCAGAAGGCCATCCTCGTACGCGCCCGCCGCGAAGCGCCAGAACTCGGAGCCGAGGAAGTAGCTCAGCACGCTGCGCGGCTGCTCGAGCATACGTTCCAGGCTGAAGTCGACCTCGCCGCTGTTCACGACGTAGCGAACGACCATCTCCGACAGGCTGTTGAAACCGTCGCTGACCCAGGTGGCGTCGCCCTCGGTCACCCACGGGGGTAGCCGGTAGCGGCTCTTGCGCTCCCGGACCTCGTCGAACGGATGATCGGCGTAGGACTCCTCGTGGATGCTGAGCTGGAAGCGATGGGCGATCTCGTGGCACACCAGCTCGTGCAGACGTTGCGCGTCCCCGTCGAAGGAGACGCCGATGTTGCCCTTCAGCGGTTCGGTATATCCGATCGACGGCGGCGTCAGGTATCCGGGCAGCACCCACCCCTGCCGGTAGTCCTCGTTCTCGCCGAACAGGAAGATCGTCACCCGCTCCCAGGCCTCGAGCCGATGCTCGTAGTTTTCCTCCATCGCCGTGATGCAGCTGTCGGCGATCGGGAGCGCCAATCGGGCGAGGGTGTCGAGCGGAGCGTAGTAGATGACGTCCACCTCGCCGGACGACACCATCTTCAGATCGGCGAACTCGGGGTTCGTGCGTACCGGGTTCTTCCCGAACTGCTGCGCGACGGCGGGACCGGGCACCGCCAGCGTGGCGAAGCTCAGCAGCCCGACGACCAGCATCACGACCCTCACGGCCGCGCCCCCCCGGAGAGCGTCGTGAGGACGTCCGATCCGAGTCGCTCCGCAACCGCGAAATAGAACGTCTCGTGCAGTGTCTCGACCGCGTTCCGCTGCGCATGGTCGGCCGGCACGGAGAGGAAGAGTCCGCTCGGCGGATCGTACGGCGCGATCGCCACTCGGGTGGAGGGAGCGTCCTCCTTCCCGACGAGCAGGAAGGCGACCTGGCGGGCGGACCTGTGCGTGACGACCCAGGTCAGCGTGTCGCCGCGGACCGTGGGACTGCCGGCGCGCACCGTGTAGCGCGGCGAGGGCGTCCATTGCCGCTCGGGAAAGGTCTCCCGTGACGGCGGATCGTCCCGCCGGGCCCGGCGGTTGCCGGGCGAACGGGCGAGCACGACCCCGTCGTCACCGGCCGCGACCGGACGAGCGTCCGGCGGATTCCGATCCGGTCTGTCGACCGGAAAGAGGTGCGACCGGTTCGCGTCTTCGATCGCGTCCTCGAAGATCGCGGCGAGCGTGTCGACGCTCGCACGAGCGACGTACCGGTACGTTCCCCGCCCCTCGAAGCCTCCGTCGTTGTACTGATCGACGAACAGGAGCGCGCCCGCGTTCAGTGCGCCCCCGGTGAGCGTCTGCGTCGTAAGCGGCAGGGTGCAGCCCGCCGGCGCGCCGAGCGCGATGATCACGGCCGCCACGAGAAAGCGGCCGTCGCCACGCCGAGGCGTCATGGGCCGAACAGCCCCTCGAGGTGGAGCGCCCGCTGAATCTGCACGGTCCAGCCGTCCGTGCTCACGATCACCGGCACCCCGGCGCTGACGACCTCGAGTTCCTCGTTGGTGATCAGCCGACCCGCGTCCACCCGCCAGCGGCTGTTGGAAAAGGCGATCCCGAAGCCCACGTAGAGCACGTTCGTCGGGAAATCGACGTTGAAGACATCGTTCAGGATCTCACCGAAGCCGACGCTGAGGGAGAGGTTGTTGAGGAGGCCGCCGCGCGGGATGTGATCCCAGGCCGCGAAGCCGGGGAAGGTGTTGTTGAGCTGACCGAACCAGGTCCGATCCGTCGTCGTGCGGACATCATACTGGCGGTACGGACGCGTACAGTACGAGACCATCTGCAGGGTCACCGGATACCGCCGATCCGCCCGCCGATGCCCGATTCGCATCCGGTCGATCCCGCGGATGCCCACGCCCTGCGCATTGCAGGGATCCACGACCGGCTCGAACCACGTCGTGCGCTCTCCGTGGCTCTCCGGGGGCGGCTCTTCGACCGGCGCCGGCTCCTCGGGCGGTCCCTGTCTAAACGGGGTGACGGAGAGCTTGGCGAGCCAGCTCCGCTCGGGCGGGGCGACGGCGCGAGAGAAGGTGGCGCGGAATCGGTCGACGCGGACGCCCAGGGAGGGCGCGGCGGCGAAGTCGACCGAGCCGCTGGCCGTCTCGCCGAAGTCGAGCGTCGAGGTTCCGAAGAGCATGTCGACGCCCGCGAGCACCTCCACGGGGAATCGGTCGCCGCGAAGGTTCCGGTCGTCGGACAAATCCTTCGCCCAATGGATGTCCGGCGGGTTCGCGTCGAGGCCGACGATGACCCCCGTCTGGGTCGGCTCCTCGTAGACGAAGGGTCGGCCGGAGCACAGATCGATGCCGTACAGATAGGTCGGCTCGCCGGGCTCGGCGCCGCGTCGGACGAAATTGACGAGATTCGGCCCACCGGTGCGCTGGCAGGGATCGATCTCGGTCATGGAGTCGGCCACGATCCCCAGCTCCTCGCGCGTCTCCTCGAGCCTCTCCAGGGCCTTCCGCGCGTCCCGATCCGGCGAGGGGGACCAGGGGTCGACCGCCGGGAGCTCGGCCCCGGATTCCGGGTCGTCCTGGGCGACCACACGGTCCGCGGCGGCGAACGTCAGCGCCAGGCATAGAAACACCACCGTCTGTGTCTGCGCGGCTGCGAAACGCCTCACGAGACCGACTCCCGCCACGGGCCGTCGCGCTCAACCGCCCGATCGGCCCATCCGTCTGCTCCAGAGCGAACGACGGCCCGCCTCGATGCGAGGGGGCCGTCTTTTAATGTAACGTCCGGGAGGCCTTCATAATGTCACGGCGCCCGTCGAATGGCGCCCTCAACGTACTACGACGTCGAAGTACGTCTCGGGCCAGGGCTCGTCGCGCAGAGTGTAGTGCCACCACTCCTTCTCGTAGTTCCGGAAACCGCCCGCCTCCATCGCGTCGCGGAGCCGGAGCCGGTTGGCCAGCTGCGACCCGGTGACCTCGGGCGACTCCGTGTGGGAGCGTGGATCGAAGAAGTCGTACGGCGTGCCCATGTCCAGTGGCTCGGCTTCGCTCGGAGCGTCGCCGGCCGGCAGCCGCGCCAACGTCAGATCGACGGTGGATGCGCGGCTGTGGCCCGAACGCTCGGCGATGTAGCCTTCCTCGAACAGTCGGCTCTTGTCGACGTTCGGGTAGTGCGCCGCCTTCGTGCGCAGGTCCGCCGTGTCCCGCGCCCAGCGGACGAAGTGGTCGACGGCCCGCTGCGGTCGGTAGCAGTCGTAGACGAGCAGGCCCAGGCCGTCGGCGACGAGCGACCGCTGCACGGCCGCGAGGGCTTCCGCCGCCGGCCGCGCCAGCAGGCACGTCGCGGCTTCGTACCCGTCGACGGGCGCGCCGACGAAGTTGTCCGAGCCGGCGTACTTGATGTCGGTCCGGATCGACGGCTCGAGCGCGGTCACGTCGACCAGGTCGGGGGCGGCGGTCTCCTCCGTCTCCGGCGGTCGGTCGCGCGACTCCGTCTCACCGGGCGCGTCACGTTCGCCGGGCGCACAGGCACCCGCCGCGACGAGAACGGCGAGGATGACCAGGACGTACCGACGAAGCCGTGCGTTGTCGTACATGCCCGCAGTGTACGGCCATTCCCGGGTCGGCCGCACGTGGGAATCAGATCGTGCGGGTCCGCCTCAGGCGCCGGCCTGTGCCTCCTCGCGCTCGGCGGGGCTTCCGATCACGCCGTCGAGGCCCGCCAGCCGCCGGGACAGCCCGAGCTGGCCCGCGTGGTAGATCTGGTGGAAGGCGAGGAAGTTGAGCAGCTCGCCGAAGGTGACTTCGCCGCCAAGCGGATGCGGATACCCGGGCTCGTCGAGCTTCTCCGCGGCGAGCCCGTCGATCGCCGCGAGGCAGCGCGCCTCGGAGGAGAGCAACTCGCGGCGCATGACGTCCCAGTCGATCGCGTCGTCGGCGCCCGTGATCGGATTCGACGTGCGCGTCAGCGATTCGCTTTCCCAGGCGGGTGCTTCGCCCAGCAGCTTCATGACTTCGTTCTGCACGTCGGTGATGTGCCCGAGAATCCAGTTCGCGCAGTTCCCGCCCGGAGACGGCTGGCGAATCGAGTCCTCGTGCGACATGCCGTCGGTGTTCATGGCGATCGTGCGGTACGTGAGCTGGTACAGGCTCTTGATCGCGGCGGCGGGGTCCATCGATGTCCTCCGGTCGGAGTCGCGGGCGAGGCCGCCCGCCCGGTCGTCCTCGAAGGCGACCGGACGGGGACCGCTTCGTTCGTCTCAATGAACGAACGGGGACGCCCGGAGTTCCCGAACCACCGACGGGGCGATCCGGGAGCCCGCTGCACCGGAACGGTCAGCGCAACCGGCGCGTCTCACCCTCGAACAGCGGTAGCGGACGGCGACCGTAGCCCTCGGCCACGATCCGGCTCCACATCTCCTCGAACCGCTGCAGGATCTCGACGTCGAGCCGGTTCCAACACCAGCGAGTGGGCTCCACCCACGCCGCGGCGTAGCCGATGTTGTTGGAGCCGTACTTGATCCACATGTATCCGTTCTCGCCCCAGAACTCGCCCCACGAGTTCTTGATCAGCCAGGCCCCGCGCCCGTCGTCCCAGCCGACGATCACGACGGCGTGGTTGATCTCCCCCTCGTCGATGCCGTCCTCCTCGAACACGCCGGACGTGTAGGCCTGGAAGTTCGACGTCGCCTCTACGGCTACCGCCACCGGGCCGTACCGTGCGATGGCGTCCTTGATGTCGTCGACGGGCGGAACCTCCGGCGTTTGCGTCACGAAGTCCCAGTTGACCGCCCGGTACGGCGTCTGCGACGGATTGGCGCAGGAGGTGTTGCTCGCGACGTAGGGAATCGTGGTCTCGGCCACGGTACCACCCACCACGTACTCCTCGAACACCGGATCGTACCAGCCACCGCCGCAGTCGCCGGCGTTGCTGCACGTGCTCACCACGTGTTGCTCGGAGACGTCCAGGCCGCGCGCGTTCTTGACCTGGTTCGTCGCCTCGAACGCCCCCGCGGCCGCGAACGCCCAGCAGGATCCGCACGATCGCTGGTTCCGCACGGGCGTCACGTTGCCGTTGTCACGCCAGTTGAACGCGCGCCGTGACGCCAGCGACGGGTCCGTCTCGGGATCCTTGCACACCGTGTTCTCGCGCGCCTCGATCACCTGCTGCGCTTCCTCGAGTTGCTGGGCCATCCGATGTTGCTCGGCGGCGTCGCGGGCATAGCCCCTCGGGGACGGCGGCTCGGCGCCGGCGAGCAGCTCGAGCTCGTAGTCCATCGCCTGGGTGTACCCGACCCGATACTCCCAGCGATTTGCGCGAATTTCTTCCCGCATCGCCTCGAGCTGTCGGGCCACCCGCTCGGGGGCCTCGGCCTCGCGCCGCTCGTAGTAGTCCTGCTGAGCCGTGGCCGGCGACGGTGCCCCCAGGAGTACCGCGGCCGCGGCCCCGATGAGGATCCATTTGCCGCCGTACGTCGGTGTGCCTTCGACTCCCATTCACTTCTCCTGGTTGGTTTGCACGCCTTCTGCGGCGCCGGGAGGGATGCAACCGCTCTCGGGCGGCCGATCCGGTCCCGGCGTGGCGAAGAGGTCTGCGGACAGGTCGTGGGTTCCCTCGAGCTGGATCTGGACCGGATACAGAAGGCCGCGCTCGAGCGGATCCGGCGCCTCCGCACCCAGCGGTGAGAGGCCCGTCAGCTCGACGGACAGGGCGCCGCGCGCCGCCGCGAGAAGCAGACCGACCTGCACCCGATCCTCGCGCAGCAGCGCGGAGATCCGCTCCGGGGCCACCGGGCACAGCTCCCGGAGCTCGATCTCGTCCCCGGCCCGTACGACGCCTCGCAACCATACGGGTCGGGGATGGACGCCGATCGTGATCTCGGTCGTTCTTCCCCGGACACGGATCTTCGAATCCGTGCTCGTCACGTGGATACCGCCCGACTCGAACCCGAGGACCGGCTGGAGAAACATCACGAAGTGAACCGGCTCGGCCCCCCGGTTCGACAGTCGGCCGGTCGGCCGGCCGTCGACGGTCGCCAGGGCAGCGGGATCGGGTGACCACGGGTTCGACAGGCGCATCGCGACCGGCTCCGTCGTCGTCTCGAAGGACGCGTCGACCTGTGCCCATCCCGTGGAGGCGACCGCGAAGAGGCCGACCGCCGGCAGGACGAGTCCGGGCGTGGATGTCCTTCGTCCGACCGACATGGTCCCCTTTCACGGCGTGACGATTCGAGGCGCTGGCGTCTCCTGGTTCACAGGTAATAGCGAAAGACGCGGGTCGACTCCGCCATTTCATGGACCGCGAGGGATTGCCTCACCACGGACGGCCCGATGCCACTACATTCCGGATATGAGCCGGATACGCTGCGCCCGAGAGGCGGGTCGTTTCGCGGTTCTCGTGTCGCTGGCGATCCACGTGTCGGGACCGGGGACCGCAATCGCCGACACGCCCGACGACGATTTGCCCGAATACGTGCGCGAGGCCCTGACTCCCTACCGGGCGCCCCCCGACTCCGCCGAGGTCGCCGGGCTGCTGGACCGCTGGCGGAAGGACGGCGGCCTCCGAACGGCGGAGGATCGCATCCTCGGCGCCCGCCTCTGGCGGCGGGCCGGATACGCCCCGGCCGCCCTCGCGTTGCTGGGCGAGGTTTCGGGGGCACCTGCTGCATCCGCCACGACCGCCCGGGCGCTGCTGGAGCGCGCGCGGATTCGGCTCGAATTGGGCGACGGCAACCGGGCGGCGCGGCGAGGGGCGGTCGATTGGCGACGGGCCTGCCATGCCCTCGGCTCGCTGCCCGCCGAAAAAGCCGAGGCCCTCCGATCCGCCTTCTGGAGGGACATCGGCCTGCTGGCCACACCGGACGAGCGAGAAGCCTGGAAGGTGCTCGGGACGGGCGAGGCCTGCGACTGGCTCGAGGACTTGCTCGAGGAACGAGCCTTCCGGATGGCGATCACGCCGGACGAGAGACTCGCCAGTCACTACCGACGACTCGCGACCGCGCGCCGCTATTTCTACCTGGACCGTCCCCGCTTCTACGTCGGAATGACCCACTGGCACGGGCGCCGCGAAGGAGAATGGATGGACGATCGCGGTCTGATCTACGTGCGAATGGGACCGCCGGACCGCGCGGAGAGCTGCGGGGCGGTCCTGCCCTTCGAGGCGGATCCGTTCGAGGGCGATTTGCTGGCGACCTGCTGGATCTACGACCGCCCGGAGGGCTACAAGCTCTACTACTTCGCCACCCGCGACAAAGTCACGGGGCGCCTCTCCCCGGACGGCGACTACTATCTCCAGGAATCGCTCGGACCGCGCGCGCATCCGTCCGATCCGTATTTCCGGCGCTATGTACGCCACGCCGACATTCCGCGTTCGCTCATCCGCCACCTCTCGTTCAACCGCACGCTGAATCTCGGGGACGCCTTCGACTCGGGCCTGGACGCCGTGGAAGACCAGGCGTACCGCCGGCAGATGGAGCTCGCCACCCGGAGATTCGCGGACGAAGCGCTGATCGAGATCCCCGACGTCCCGCGGGTCAGGGGGATGGAGATGCTCTGGGAGCCGCTGCGTTTCCTGAATCCCGCCGACGGAAGCTGGCAGGTGTGGATCGTGGCATCGGTTCCCGCCGGCCATCTCGAGCCCCGGCGCGGCCCGGAGACCTGGAGCTATCGGGCCGATGCCCGTCTGTCGACTCGGCACCCGAACGGAGTACGTATCGACAGCACCTTCAACCACGCGGCGGTCGGCGAGCCGCTGCCACCCGAAGCCGGCATCCCGCTGCGGACCTTCGTGGTCGCCGGACCCGGCCCGCTCCCGATCACGCTCGCCGTGTCGGACGGCGCACGGCACGGCGTCGGGGCCTGGGCGCAAGACACCGTGATGGTACCCCGTGCGCTACCGATGCCCATGGTAAGTGATGTCGCGGTGGCCCGGACCAGGGGGGGAAGCTGGACGCGCGACGGTGAGACGTTCCTGCGGGTCTCGCCCGACCACGTCGCGAGTGAGGCCGGGGAGATCCACATCTATTTCGAAGTGTACGGGGTCCGGAGGACCGCGGAGTACGAGGTCGAGCTGCGCCTCACGCCGGGAGATGTCTCGGAGGAGGCGAGCGAGATCTTCGAGCTGGATCCTTCCGAGCTTCCCTTCCGCCTCGAGTTCACCGACACGATGCCCTACGAGCGAATCGGGCGGCACACCCTCCGTCTCGACCTGGCGAACACACCGCCCGGCGAGTACGACCTGGCGGTGCGGGTACGAGACGTCGAGACGGGTACGCGAAGCCTCCCGTCGGTCACACCCGTCTTCGTACCGGAGGCCGTTGATGGCGTCGCCCGGCGGGAATAGCTTCCGGAGTATGCGCTTGAGCGTCGGAGCCAAGCCGATCCCTGCTCCCTGGAGGTCCACATGAATCGCCGGTACCTGCCCGCTGTCGCCCTCCTCGCCTGGCTCGCTTTCCCGATGGATGCCGTGGCCCAGGAGCATGCCGTGTCCCCGGAGACGCTGGACGCGATCGCGGCCGAGCACGCGGCGGCTGTCGACGCCGAGCGCGCGGAGTTGCATGCGTTTCTCGATCGGCCGGAGGTCCGCCGGGTCGCCGCCGACGTCGGCATCGACGTGAAGACGGCGGCAACCGCGGTGGCGTCGTTGAGCGCCGAAGAGGTCGCCGACCTGTCCGGACGGCTCGCGCAGGCCGAAGCCGCGCTTGCGGGAGGTGATCGGATCGTGATATCCACGACCGCCATCATCATCGGCCTGCTCGTCTTGATCGTCCTCCTGGTGTCCTGACCGTCGTTCGGCGTTCCGCGAGATCCGCTCGGCGGCGGGCCGGGCTCTTCGCGGCCGTCGCCTGCACGACGCTCCTCCACGCCGGAAGCGCCTCCGCCCAGGAGGTGCCCGCCGGGGGTTCGGGTGACGCCGGCCGGGCTCCGGACGGAGCGACCGTGCTGGACGTGCCTTATCTCCCCCAATCGGAGCTGCTCTGCGGGGGCGCGGCAGCGGCGATGGTTCTCCGGTACTGGGGGATGTCGGGGGTCCGTGCCGAGGACTTCGGAGATCTCGTTTCCGGGGCTCTCGGAGGGATCCGCGCGAGCGAGCTGGCGGATCGGCTTCGGGAGCTGGGATGGGACGTCTTCCCGTTCGACGGGCGCTACGAGGAGATCCGCCGTCATCTGCGGCTCGGACGCCCGATCATCTCGCTGCTCGAGGTGGCCGAGGACCGCTATCACTACGTCGTCCTGATCGGTGAGGCGGGGGACCGTCTCGTCCTGCACGACCCCGCCGCTTCTCCCTTCCGGCTGGTCGACCGCAGCGAGCTCGAGGAGGCGTGGGCGGCGACGGACGGCCTCAGCCTGCTGGCCGTGCCCTCGGGTACTCGGTCGCGGACGGTGAGGTCGGCCCATCCACGGTCCGACTCCACCCGTCTGAACGGAGGCCGAGCATCGGGCGGCGAGGACGCCGGGGCGTTGCCGAGCGAAACGCCGGGCAACGCGAGACCGCTTCCCGCGGAATGCCGTTCCCGACTCGACCGGGCGGTGACCGCAGCCGCGGCAGGACAGCTCGATGCGGCCGAGCTGCTGCTGGAAGAGGAAGGCTGCCGCAGCGAGCCCGCCTTTCTGCGGGAGCTGGCGGGCGTCCGGCTGCGACGCGGCCGCGCCGCGGATGCCGTGGATCTCGCCGAGCGTGCGCTGACCCTCGACCCGAGGGATCGGCACGCGGCCCGTACGCTGGCGACGGCCCTCTACGTGACGGACGATCGCCTGGCAGCGCTGGACGCCTGGAACCGAATCGACGAACCCACGGTCGACCTGGTGCGGATCGTAGGGCTCGACCGTGTCTCCTATCTGCCCGTCGCCCGCCTCCTCGGGGTGCGAGGAGGAGATCTGCTGACGGCGGAACGGCTTCGCCTCGCCGAACGCCGACTCGCAGACCTTCCGGCGGGGGCCGTGTCGCGAATCGGCTACGTGCCCACAGGCGGGGGACGGGTAGACCTCGTCGCCGGTCTCGGTGAGCGAAGGGGTCTCCCCACGGCGACCATCCCCCTCGCAGCCACGGGACTCCGGGCCGCGATCAATCGCGAAGTAGCGCTCACCGCCGTTTCGCCGCTCGGCCGGGGAGAGATCTGGTCCGCCGCATGGCGGTGGTGGCGGAACCGGCCGTCCGTCCGCTTCCGCCTCGCCGCGCCGGCCGACTTCGGCCGGCCCGCGGTCTTCGATGTCACGGCCGCCTGGGAACGGGAGAGTTACGGCCCCGGCGCGCCGACCGGGCGCCCGGAGGAGGAGCGAGCCGGCGCCCTTCTCGGCTGGTCTTCCTGGTTAGCCCCGGCGCTGCGGGCCGGACTCCGGACGGGCTACGATCGGTGGGCGGGTGTCGACCGCGGGATCGAAGAGGAGACGGCGAGCAGCACGACTCGGGCCTACGTGCGGACAGGCGTGTCGGGCGAGGTCCGTGCCGCAGGCGATCGCCTGCGGTTCGCCGCCGACGCGGATCGGTGGATACCGCTCGACGGGGGCCCGGCGTTCGGTACGGCGGGCGGGCGTCTCGAGGTCGAGACGCGGACGCGCCCCGACGGCACGGTCCTGTCCGGGCGACTGTACCTGGAATCGGCCGGCGGTCGGGCGCCCAGAACCGTCTGGCCCGGCGCCGGCACCGGGATCGCGCGACCGAACCTCCTGCGGGGCCATCCCCTCCTGGAGGACGGGGCCATCGAGGGGCGAGCTTTCGACCGGTATCTGGCCGGCGGCGGAATCGAGCTCATTCGATGGCTGAAGCCGGGCGACCCGATCCGTGTCGGTGGTGCGTTGTTCTTCGACGCGGCGCGAGCGTGGGGGGAACGGCCCGGGGTGTCCCTCGCCGACACGGGCGTCGGGCTTCGCCTCACGACAGCCGGTGGCGGGCCGACGCTGCGGCTGGATATCGCCACGGGGCTGTCGGACGACGAGTGGGCTCTCTCGGTGGGCTGGTCGAGCGGTTGACCCGCCGCTCGCCCGGACGGGATGCGAGTCCGTCCGGGCGTCGCGGTGAGCTGCCTATGAGCGTCTACCAGTCGTCGTCTTCGTCGTCCTCCGCGACGTACTCGTCGAGGACTTCGTCATCGTCGTCCTCCTCGTCCCAGTCCTCGTCCCAGTCGTCTTCGTCGTCCCAATCGTCTTCGTCGTCCCAATCGTCCTCGTCATCCAGGTCGTCTTCGTCATCCCAGTCGTCCTCGCTCTCCGCCCACGCGGCGTTCAGCACGTCGAACTCGTCGAAGGCGAGCTCCGTGTCCACTTCGACCAGGTCCAACAGCCTCGTCTGCATGCCCTACTCCTTAGGTGTCCGGTGAGAAGGCCCTCGAAGCCTCCAAAACAGGGGACGAAACTGTCTGCTTTATAGCACGGAATCGGCTGGTGTCAAGTTTTCTTCAAGCCGGCTCGCGGGACCCGGCAGGGACACGCGTCACGGCGTATCGATGGCGCGTCGGTCGCGCTTGCGCTCGTGGGCCTTCAGAGAGCGCTTCCGGAGCCGGATCGCGTCGGGCGTGACCTCGACCAGCTCGTCCTCGGCGATGAACTCGAGCGCGAACTCGAGCGTCACCTCGCGCGGCGGCTCGAGCAGGATCGCGTCGTCCGATCCGGCCGCGCGGATGTTCGTCAGCTTCTTCCCCTTCGTGACGTTCACCTCCAGATCGTTCTCCCGCGCGTTCTCGCCCACGATCATCCCGTCGTACACCTGCTCGCCGGGACCGATGAACAGACGGCCGCGCTCCTGGAGGTTGAACAGCGAGTAGCCCGTGGCCGTGCCCTCCGCCATCGACACGAGCGCGCCGGTCTTCCGCCCCTCCAGCTCACCCGCCCAGGGAGCGTAGTGGGAGAACTGCCGGTGCAGGGTGCCTTCACCTCGCGTGTCGGTGAGGAACTCCCCCCGATAACCGGCCAGGGCCCGGGACGGGACGATGAAGCGCAAACGGGTCAGGCCGCCCTCGGCCCGGTGCATGTCCTGCATTTCGCCCCGGCGCTCGCCGAGGGCCTGGATGACGACGCCGGTCATCGATTCCGGCACATCCGTAACGACCTCTTCCCAGGGCTCCTCCACCGTACCGTCTTCACGCTCGCGGGTGATGACCCGGGGGCGGCCGACGGCGAACTCGTAGCCCTCCCGGCGCATCGTCTCCATCAGGATGGTCAGGTGCAGCTCTCCACGACCCGAGACACGGAGTCGGTTCGGATCCTCGGTATCCTCCACGCGCAACGCGACGTTCGAGAGGATCTCGCGCTGCAGCCGCTCTCGAATCTGCCGCGAGGTGACGTACTGCCCCGAACGGCCCGAGAAGGGCGACGTGTTGGGCGTGATCTCCACCGACAGGGTCGGGGGTTCCACGGCGATCCCGGGAAGTCGCTCGGGCGCGTCCGGGTCGCAGAGCGTGGCCCCGATCTCGGCGCCCTCGATACCGGAGATCGCCACGATCTCACCCGCGGTCGCCTCCTCGATCTCGACGCGCCCGAGCGCTTCGTACGCGAACAGCTTCGGCACCTTCACGGCGGGAAGCGGTTCGTCGGCGTCGAGCGGCCAGGCGGCGATCAGGTCGCCGATCGCGAGGCGGCCCCGCTCGATGCGTCCGATGCCCATGCGACCCAGGTAGGGTGAGTAGTCGAGGGTCGAGACCAGAAGCTGGAAGGGATCGTCGGGATTCCCCTCGGGCGGAGGAACGCGCTCCGCCACCGCTTCGAAGAGGGGTTCGAGGTCGTCCGTCAGCTCGTGCGGCACCGTCGATGCCCAGCCGTCGCGGGCCGAAGCGTAGAGGAAGGGGGCATCGAGCTGGCTGTCGGTCGCCTCGAGCTCCATGAGAAGCTCGAGCACCTCGTCGTGCACCCGCTTCGGGTCGGCGTCGGGACGATCGACCTTGTTGATCACGACGACCGGCTGGAGCCCGAGCGACAGCGCCTTGCGGGTCACGAAGCGCGTCTGCGGCATCGGCCCCTCGAACGCGTCGACCAGCAGCAGCACGCCGTCCACCATACGGAGGACGCGCTCCACTTCGCCCCCGAAGTCGGCGTGACCCGGCGTGTCGACGAGGTTGAACTTGAGCGACGCCCCGTCCGGCGAGCGCCACCGAACGGCGGCGTTCTTCGAGAAGATCGTGATGCCGCGCTCGCGCTCGAGCGGATTGGAGTCCATTACCCGCTCCTCGACCTGCTGTCCTGCCCGGAAGGTGCCGGTCTGGCGCAGCATCTTGTCGACCAGGGTCGTCTTTCCGTGGTCGACGTGCGCGATGATCGCGATGTTGCGGATATGGTCGGGCTGCAAGAGGAAATCGTCCTCGTTGTGGTTCTCTGGTCCGGCGCCGAAGCGGTCGCCGGCGGGCGAGCCTCCGAAGGTCCGCCTCGGGTGCGCGGCGTCAAGTCCTCGTCCGAGAACGTACCGTATCGACGGGCCGTCGCGCATCTGTTCGCCGCGGAGAAACGCCCCGACCCGGGGAACTCCGAAGACCGCCGACCACCGCGAGCGGCTCGTTGCTGTGCTCCGGGATTCGGCCTAGGTTGAGGGACATGCGACGCACACGCTTCAGCCCGGCGAGACGTCTGGATCGGCCCTCCGTGAAACCGGCATCCTCACCGGCTCTCCTCCTCTGCGGGATGCTCGTCGCGGCCCTCGCCGCGGTATCGGGCTGCGACGCTCCCACCGCGTTCGGAGAGGCCGATTCCCTCATCGTCGTCGCGGACTCGTCCCTCTGGGCCGAAATGGAGCAGCAGACGTACGACACCCTCGAGCCGACGCTGTTCACCGTCCGGCCAGAGGCCACGTTCCACGTCACCCACGTTCCGCGGGACGGCTCGGAGCTCGAGCAGCTCCTCATGTGGCGGCAGGTTCTGGTGTTCGGGCCGCCCTCCGATCCGCTGGTCCAGGAGATCGGCGACAATGCCGGCATCGACGCGCTGCCGCCGGCCGGCGAGATCGTGCAGGCGGAGAACGTCTGGGCTCGGGGCCAGATCGCCACGGCGATCGTCCTCGACCCGGACGACCCCGCCGCATCGTGGAGCGCCGCGCTCCCGGAGCTGGCCGCGCTGCTCGACCGGCAGTTCCGCCAGTACGCCACGTCGCGGATGTGGGTGAGCGGCGTCGACACGGCCTTCGCCGCGAAGCTGGCCGAACGCCACGGCGTCACCCTGCGAGCTCCGCGGATCTACCACGGATCGGTCGGCGAGGACGGCGTCGTCCGACTGCGCAACGACCGGCCGTCGCCGGCCGACCGAATCCGCTCGATCCTGGCGGAACCCCGGGAGCGGATCGACTCGCTGACGGTGGACGCCGTGTTCGACTGGCGCGCAGGCGTCGACAGTGTCATGTACAACGTGCCACAGGAGATCGAACGCGGGGACGTTCCGCCGGAGCGCTTCGAACTGGGCGGCGCGGAGGCCATCCAGGTGCAGGGTATCTGGCGCGACGAGGCCGACTATCCGGCCGCCGGCGTGTTCATCGCCCGCGCCGTGCAGTGTCCCGAGGCCACCTGGTTCTTCGACGCGTGGCTCTACTCGCCGCATCCCGAGGACAGCAAGTACGAATACATCCTGCAGCTCGAAGAAATCCTCGATTCTTTCCGCTGCACGACCGACTCGACCGACTCGAGCCCCGAGTGAAGTGATCCCGCATCCATGGCTTCTTTCGTCCATCTACACTGTCACAGCGAGTATTCCCTCCTCGACGGAGCGAACCCGGTAGACGCGCTGATCGACCGCGCGGTCGAGC
>CAZOEX010000026.1:0-16445 GCA_964578925.1 uncultured Gemmatimonadota bacterium
GATCTCGACCCCCGCGTCGTGCGCGATGCCCCCGTGCACGAGCGCTTCCTGGATCGACTTGTAGGAGTCGACGAGGGACGTGTACTTGCCCACCACCGCGATCCGCACCGATCCGTTCGCCGGATGCTTGATTCGGTCGACGATCGCCGACCAATCCGACAGATCCGGCTCCGACGTCTCGAGCCCCAGCAGCTCGACGATCGAATCGTCCAGGCCCTGTTCGTGGTAGCGCAGCGGCACCTCGTAGATCGAGTCGAGGTCGCGGGACTCGATCACGTGCCGCAACTCGACGTTGCAGAAGCGCGCGACCTTGCGGCGCACGTCCTCGGCCAAAGGCCACTCCGTCCGGCAGATCAGCATGTCGGGCTGAATTCCGATCTCCATCAGCTCGCGCACCGAATGCTGCGTCGGTTTCGTCTTCAGCTCGCCCGCGGCGGCGATGTACGGAACGAGCGTGAGGTGGATGATCATCGACTTGCCGCGTCCGATGTCCTGGCGGAACTGACGAATCGCCTCGAGGAAGGGGAGCGACTCGATATCGCCGACCGTACCGCCCACCTCCGTAATGACCACGTCGTGGCCCTCGGCCAGTCGCCGGATGTACGACTTGATCTCGTCGGTGACGTGCGGGATGACCTGCACCGTGGCGCCGAGGAAGTCTCCCCGTCGCTCCTTCGTGATGATGTTCTGGTAGATGCGACCCGTCGTCACGTTGTTGTCCTGGGAGAGCGACTCGTCGATGAACCGCTCGTAGTGGCCCAGGTCGAGGTCGGTCTCGGCCCCGTCGTCGGTGACGTACACCTCGCCGTGCTGGAAGGGGGACATCGTTCCGGGGTCGACGTTGATGTACGGGTCGAATTTCTGGATCGTCACCGAGAGGCCCCTCTCGACGAGCAGACGTCCGATCGAAGCCGCGGCGATACCCTTCCCGAGCGACGACACGACGCCCCCGGTGACGAAGATGAAGCGTGTGTCCCTGGCGGACCTCTCGTCAGACATGCGACTCCCGTTTCTCCTGCGCGTTCACTCTTGCGCGGAGCAGTCGGTCGGCTCGCGCGATGTCCTCCGGAACGTCCACCCCGGGCTCGCCCGGAGGGACGATGCACACCTGGATCTCGATTCCGGCCTCGAGGGCCCGAAGCTGCTCCAGCCGCTCTACGTCCTCGAGAGGCGACGGCGGCGACGCCACCCATCGAGCGAGGGCTGGCGCCGTGTAGACGTAGAGCCCCACGTGGCGCAGCCGCAGCGCATCCGTCCCGTCCGCGCTCCTCGTGTGCGGGATCGGCGCCCGGCTGAAGTAGAGCGCGCGGCCGTCCACCGCGCGGGCCACCTTCACCACGGCGGGAGACCGCCACTGCACCTCGCCTTCGATCGGCATGGCCAGCGTCGCAATCGCGCTTCCCGCCCTCACGGCATCGATCGCCGCTCTCACCGCATCGGCCTCCAGGAAGGGCTCGTCAGCCTGGAAGTTCACGATGATCCCGGCGCCGCTGTCGGCCGCCACTTCCGCCACCCGATCCGTTCCCGACGGGTGGTCCGCCCGCGTGAGTCGCGCCTCGCCTCCGAAGCCCTCGACCACGGCCGCGATCTCCTCGCTGTCTGTCGCCACGACGACGCGATCCACGCCGGGCACGGCGGACGCGGCTCGCCACGACCACTCGACGAGGGAACGTCCGGCGATGATCTGCAGGGGTTTGCGGGGGATCCGCTCGCTGCCCAGCCTCGCGGGAAGAACGCAGAGGACGGTCATGTGGAGCGCGATCGGGAACGCCGGGTCGATCCGTTCACGCTCCGCAATGTAGTGCGCGCGTGAGAGCGGTGTCAAAGCTCACCGTGCACACCGATCCGTGTAGCTTCGCGCGGGTCTCGAAGGCTGCGTTCTAGAGGTCTCCGGGAAAGCGGAGGGTGGCGTAGACGGCCGGGTCCAGGTCGCTCGCCGAGGGGTCGACCGCCAGCGCGAGCTCGAAGACGAAGAGGCGCACGCCGCCGATCAAGTTCGTCTCGAACTCCGGCGACTCTCCCGCGCCCCAGGCCGCACCCGTGGCGCCGCGCAGGAGGACTCGGGGCGGCCCGATCAGGCCCAGACGGAGCCGCTCGATCGGCACGAGGTAGGTGATCTGCCCGTAGACGACTCTCGGTCCCCGCAGCGACAGGAGCGGCAGTCGGGGAAGCGTGGCGAGTCCGCCGAGCGCCGTCCAGCGCTGACGGGGCGGCGCGCCCGAGAGATCCCCGCGAGCGAGCACGAAAGCCTCCAGGCCGTGGCCGGCCGGCGCGGGGCCGGTCCACGCCGCGCGTAGTTCGCCGAACAGATAGCTGAAGTCCCCGGCGACGGTCGAGTCGGCCGCCTCGAGGACGGTCCGCGCCCGAAGCTGCGTCCCTACGGTTCGGCGGCGGAGTTCCAGGCCGGCCCGCAGGCTGACCGCTTCGCCCTCGTCGACGGCCGGATTCGGGATCGCTTCGTCGTCGGCGAACAGCACGAACTGGTCCGAGGCCTCCAGACTCCGGGCGTCCTCCCACTCGAGCTCCAGAACCGGCGACAGGCGGGCCGTCTCCGTCCCCCGAAGGAAGAGAGCGACGCGGTCGGCCTCGTAGTAGTTGCGGAAGTCGTCGCCTGCCAAGAAATACGAGAGGCTGTTCGCGACGCTGCCCCGAACCCATGCCTCGTTCGTGCGTGTAACACGCTCCGCCTCGATACCGAACTGCAGGGCGCCGGTCGGAAACCAGGCGTGTCGCAGCGTCCCCTCGAGGTCGCCGCTCTCGGTCTTGAGGCGCACCCGGGCTTCGAACGAAGGCTGCCAGTCCCAATCCACATGGCGGACGGTGGCGCCGAGTCCGAGGGTCCATTCGTCGACGCGCTGGTAGCCGGGAAACAGGAGGCCCGAGAGGCCGTGCAGGGTCACCGCCTCCGGAACGAAGCGGACCGGGTGAATCCGGATCCCGTCCACGCCGCGCCGGACCGTGTACACGTCGTTGGGTCGCCAGAGGATGTCGCCGCGCACCTCGGCTCGGCGCGACGAGTAGAACCCGCCGCCCAGCGAGAGCAGGTTCCCTTCCACCACCGAACCCGGCCGCAGGAAGAGATCCGCCCCCACGGCCGCGACATCGCCGCTCACCGTCCCCTCGAGGCGGACATCGGCCTCCAGGAGCAGCAGATCTCCCTCGATCCGCACGTCCGGGCCGAGCACCGTGTCCGCGTCGATGAGCGTCCAGCGATCCCGGTCCAGAAATGTCTCGAGCTGACGCTCCGCCGGCCGATCGGGACGCGGATCGAAATCGACCTGCTGCGCGGCGGCCGCGGCCGGAATCGAGATCGCCAGGCATGCAAAGGCGACGAACGAGGCGGCCGCACGCATTGCACGTCTCACAGCTCGGTGTCCTTTCCCCAGCGTTCCCAGGCGATCACCTGCTCCTCCGGCCGCCGCTCGGCGCGGGCTCCGAAGCCCTCGGCGTACCCGATCGTCAGCAGCGCGACGACGGGGACGTCGGCCGGAATCTCGAGCACGTTCCGTACACCGGCCTCACGGTATCCGGTGATCCACGTCGCCGCGAGACCGAGATCGGCGGCGGCCAGCGCCATGCTCTGTACGGCGGCGGCCACGTCGATCGGGTGACTCGGATGCCCGCTGCCGCCCACAAGGGAGTGAATCCTGGCGCATGCCACCACGACGACCGGAGCCGAGCGAACCAGGGGGTTGTTGAACGCCTCGGCAGCGAGACGGTAGCGCGACATCGCGTCCTGGACCACCACGAAACGCCAGGGTTGCGACTCCCGGGTCGAAGGAGCGAAGCGGCCGCAGTCGAGGATCCGGGCGAGAGAGCCGGCGGGGATGGGCCGCTCGGCGTAGGCACGCACCGTCTGCCGGTTCCTCAGGAGCTGGAAGACCCGCGAAAGGTGACTCACCGACCCGCCCTTCGCGTCCGCGGTTCAGGCGCGAGGGTGGTAGCGACGGTGCTCTTCGCGAAGATACGTGCGATCGACGTGCGTATAGATCTGTGTGGTCGATATGTCGGCATGGCCCAGCATCTCCTGTACTGCCGCCAGGTCGGCGCCGTTCTCCAGCAGATGAGTCGCGAACGTGTGCCGGAAGGTATGCGGCGTGACGTCACCCAGGCGCGCCCCCGCCGCCTTCGCCGCGTCCACGTGGCGGCGCACGATCATCCAGGCGCCCGTGCGGCTCAGCGGCCGGCCGTGATAATTGAGAAAGAGCACCCCGGCCGACTCGCCGCGTGTGTCGAGCCCGGGTCTCGTGTCGCGAAGATACCGGGCGACCGCGCGGGCCGCACTCCCGCCCAGCGGTACGAAACGCTGCTTGTCTCCCTTGCCGCGGACCAGGGCGAGCCCCTCGTCGGGCAACAGGTCCCGCACGAGAAGTCCGATGAGCTCCGATACCCGCACGCCGCTGCCGTACAGCACTTCCAGCATCGCACGATCCCGGTTCGCCAGCCGGTCCTCCACGGGAACCGCCTCGAGCACCGCCAGCACCTGCTCGTAGCTGAGGACGTGCGGGAGCGGCCGGCCGCGGGCGGGCGCTTCGAGGCCTTCCGAGGGATCGCTCCGGATGTGGCCCTCGGCCAGCAGGAAGCGGAAGTACGTCCGCAGCGCCGATCGGCACCGCGCCACGGTCGACGCGGCCAACCCCCGCTCCGACATTCGCGAGAGGTGCTCGCGGAGATCGGCGGGTCGCACGGTCGCCGGCTCCGTCCGTCCGAGCTCCCGCACCGTCGCCACCATCCGGCCGCAATCCCGCAGATAGGCCTCCACGGTTCGCGGAGAGACCCGCCGTTCGAAGCGGAGGTGATCGGCGAAATCCTCCAGCCGGAAGGCCGGTGGCGGATCGGTCGGGGTCCGCGCCGTCATCTCAGCTCGTCTCCCGGCCCTCTTCGT
The DNA here is from genome assembly GCA_964578925.1 of uncultured Gemmatimonadota bacterium. GTDB lineage: Bacteria > Gemmatimonadota > Gemmatimonadetes > Palauibacterales > Palauibacteraceae > JARFPW01. The sequence goes on from CAZOEX010000026.1 coordinate 4,886, forward strand.
CCGTCGCGTCCGGGTCCCGTCCGTGCCGCGTGCGCCACCAGAGGATCCCGAGGAGTAGCATGACGGCCCCGGCGACGGCCGCCGCCGTGGCGTTCACCGTGCCCAGCGCCTCGATCAGCCGTGGAAGGTTGCGGGACAGCAGGATCCCGGCGCCGAGAAGAGCCCCGTACCAGGCAGCCGACGCCAGGGCCAGCGGAATCGCCGTCCGCCAGAAGCCGAGGCGGCTGACACCCGCGAAGGCGGGGACCAGCACGCGGAAGACCGGAAAGAACCGGCTGACGAGGACGGTCAGGGTCCCGTAGTCGTCGTAGAAGATGGCCATCCGTTCGAGCTGCGACGGTCGGAGCAGCCAGCGGCCCCAACGGGTCGCGAAGAGCCCGGCGCCGTAGCTTCGCGCGGCGGCGTAGACGCCGAGACCCAGGACGATGTTTCCCGTCCAGGCGACCAGGAAGACGAGATCGGCCCGGAGGATGCCGCGATCTGCCAGGATCGCGCCGCCGAGTACGAAGACGTCCGACGGAATCGGGGGAAAAACGTTCTCGATCGCGGCGCCGGCCGCGATGAGCAGATACGCCGCTTCCACCGGGATCTGCGAGATCAGTCCGAGGAGAGCCTCCAGCTGCTGGAGCACCGGTGGTCAATCGATCCGTTCGATCATCGCGATCGCGTGCACGGCGAGTCCCTCGCGGCGGCCGATCCAGCCCAGCCCTTCGTTCGTCTTTCCCTTGATCGACACCGCGTCCCCCGGGCAACGCAACAAGCCGGCGATCCGCTCACGCATTCGTACGACGTGCGGCCGGATGCGAGGGCGCTCGGCGACCACGGTCGCATCGACGTTTACGACCCTCCAGCCCTCGTCGGCCAGGCCCTCGACGACCCGCTGGAGCATCTCGGCGGAATCGGCGCCGGCGTAGCGGTCATCGGTGTCCGGGAAGAGCTCGCCGATGCTGCCCAGGGCCGCGGCGCCGAGCAGTGCGTCGGTCAGCGCATGCAGGAGGGCGTCCCCGTCGGAGTGGCCGGCGAGGCCGGGCGCACCGGGAACGACGATGCCACCGAGCACCAGGGGGCGGGTGTCGGTGAATCGGTGCGAGTCGTAGCCGGTGCCTGCGCGCACGCCGTCGCGGCGGCCTCAACCGGCCGGCGCGGTCCTCCCGAGAATTCGAAGTGCCAGGTGGGCCGCGTTGCGGGAGTTGTCGATGCCGACGGTGGCGACCGGCACGCCGGGCGGCATCTGGGCGATCGACAGGAGCGCGTCGAGCCCGCCGAGCGTGCCGGCCGAGATCGGTACGCCGATGACCGGCAGGTCGGTGTGGGCGGCCACGACACCGGGGAGCGCCGCGCTCAAGCCCGCACCGCAGATCACGACGCCGAATCCCGCGGCGGCCGCGCCTGCGGCCAGCTCCACCGTGCGGCCGGGATCGCGGTGCGCGCTGCTCACGAGGACCTCGGACTCGATACCGAACTCGTCGAGCACCGCGACGCCCTTCTCCATCGTCGCGCGGTCCGACTCCGAACCCATCAGGACGAGAACGCGACTCACGACTCCTCCCAGCGGCGTACGACCAGCGCCACGTTGTGCCCGCCGAAGCCGAAGGAGTTCGAGAGGGCCATCCCCACATCGGCTTCGACCGGCTCGTTCGGGACGTAGTTCAGATCACACTCCGGGTCGGGCGTATCGTAGTTGATCGTCGGCGGAACGACGCCGTTGCGACAGGCCAGCAGGCAGATCACGGTCTCGACCGCGCCGGCCGCACCCAGGGTATGCCCGGTCATCGACTTCGTGGAGCTGACGAGGAGCCCGTCGGCCCGGTCGCCGAACACGGCCCGGATCGCGGTCGTCTCCGTGGCGTCGTTCGCGGGAGTCGAGGTGCCGTGCGCGTTCACGTACCGGATGTCGTCGCGGCCGGCCCCGGCATCCGCCAGAGCGTGCTCCATCGCGAGCTGCGCCCCCGCTCCCCCGGGTGCGGGGGCCGTCATGTGGTAGGCGTCGGCGCTCTGACCGAAGCCCGCGAGCTCTCCCAGGATCGGCGCACCCCGGGAGCGCGCGTGCTCGAGCGTCTCGAGCACGAGCATGCCGGCCCCCTCCCCCAGGACGAAACCGTCCCGATCGGCGTCGAAGGGCCGGGACGCGGAAGCGGGGTCGTCGTTGCGCTCCGACAGCGCCTTCATCGAGGCGAAGCCGGCCATGCAGAGCGGGGTGACCGTACTCTCCGTCCCGCCGGCGATCATGATGTCCGCCTCGCCGTTGCGCAGCGATCGCAGCGCGAGTCCGAGAGCGTGAGCGCTGGAGGAACAGGCGGACACGGTGGCATAGTTCGGGCCCCGCGCCCCGTACCGCATGGAGATCATCCCCGGCGCCATGTCGGCGATGAACATCGGGATGAAGAAGGGCGACACCCGGCCGGGCCCCCGGTCCAGCATCTTGGAGTGCTGCGCCTCGAGGGTCGAGAGACCGCCGATGCCGCTGCCGACGATGACGCCCATCCGGTTCGTCGGCGCCTCGGCGGAACGCTCGGCCAGCCCGGCCTGCTGCATCGCCTGCTCGGTCGCGGCCATCGCGAGCTGGAGGAAGCGGTCGGCCCGCTTCACCTCCTTCCGATCCATGTACTTCTCCGGATCGAAGCCTTTCACCTCGGCCGCGAAACGGACGGTCTGGTCCGAGGCGTCGAAGAGGGTGATCGGTCCGATGCCTCCCTTCCCCGCGAGCAGCGACTCCCACGTCTCGTCGACGTCGAGGCCGACCGCCGTCAGCAGGCCCATTCCGGTGACGACCACGCGGTTCTGCTCGCTCATGGTCCGGTTCCGTGGCGCGCCGTGGGGGACGACCGAACCGGCCGGTCCCGGTCGCGCACCGGATCCTCAGTCCTGCCGCTGGCCCAGGTACTCGATGGCGTCGCCGACGGTGAGCATCTTCTCGGCGTCCTCGTCGGGGATCTCGACTTCGAACTCTTCCTCGAAGCGCATGACCAGCTCGACCGTGTCGAGGGAATCCGCTCCGAGATCCTCGACGAACGCGGCGTCGTCGGTGACCTTCTCCATCTCCACGCCGAGCTCGTCGGCGATGATCTCGCGTACTCTGTCCGCGGTGTCAGACATATCTGGATGTCTCCTGTGTAGGGTACTTCTCTTGGTGCCGCGCTGGACGCGGCGTTCACCCGTGCATCACCATTCCGCCGTCGACGACCAGGACCTGCCCCGTCATGTAGCCGGCGGCGGGCCCGGCGAGGAAGCGCACCACGCCGGCCACGTCGTCCGTGTTGCCGATCCGGCCCAGCGGAATCCGCTCGGCCAGTTCGGCGCGCGTGTCCTCGCCCAGTTCGGCAGTCATGTCCGTATCGATGAAACCGGGGGCGACGACGTTTACGAGCACGCCACGCGACGACAGTTCGAGGGCTACCGATTTCGAGAAGCCGACGAGTCCCGCCTTCGACGCGGCATAGTTTGCCTGCCCCCGGTTCCCCGTCAAGCCTACGACGCTGGCGATGTTGATGATCCGGCCGGCCTTGCGCCGCATCATGCCGCGGGCCAGGGCGCGCGTCATGTTGAAGGCTCCGGTGAGGTTGGTGTCGAGCACGGTGGCCCATTCCTCGTCCTTCATTCGGAGGAGGACGTTGTCCCGGGTCACCCCGGCGTTGTTCACGAGTATGTCGGGCGGACCGAGGTCGTCTTCGACGCCCGACACCAGCGCCTTGCAGGCCTCCGGATCGCTCACGTCGCACGCGTAGCCGCGGGCCTCTCCGTCGAGCGAGTCGGCCGCCTTCTCAGCGCCCTCCACGCCCCGCGACACGCAGGCGACCGTCGCGCCGGCCGCTGCCAGGGAACGCGCAATCGACAGGCCGATTCCCCGCGAGGCCCCCGTCACGATGGCAACCTGTCCTTCGAGTTCACGCTGCATGAAATTCCTCCACGATGTCGTCGATCTCGTCGGGACCCGCGGCCGACATCGCGGTCCATCCGCGGTCGATCCGCCGCAGAAGCCCCCGAAGGACGGAGCCCGGACCCGGTTCGATCCACAACTCCGGTTCGAACCCCGCCATCGCCTGCATCGAATCGACCCAGCGGACCGGGGATGTGAGCTGCTCGACGAGAAGCTCGCCGCCCTCGGACCCCGCTTCGACGGGTCGGGCCGCGGCATTCGCCACGATTGGGAAGTCGGGATCGGAAATCTCGACCTCGGCGAGGGCGGTCGCCAGGCCGTCGCGGGCGGCGGACATCAAGGGAGAGTGGAAGGCGCCGCTCACGTTGAGGGGAACCGCCCGGCGGGCGCCGGCCTCGACGGCGGCCTCGCAGGCCGCCCGGACGGCCGCCACGTCCCCGCTGACGACGATCTGGCCGGGAGCATTGTAGTTGGCGGGCACGACCGTTCCGGTGGACACGTCGGCGCACAGGGCGTCGACGACATCGGGGTCGAGGCCCAGAATCGCCGCCATCGTGCCGCTGCGCTCGTCGCCCGCGGCGGCCATGAGCTCCCCGCGCCGGCGCACGAGGCGCAGCGCGTCGGTGAACGAGAGCCCGCCGGCGGCGAGCCAGGCGGTGAACTCGCCGAGGGAATGCCCGGCTCCTACGACGGCGGCGTCACGAAGCTCACGGGGGAGCGTCTCCCAGACGGCGTAGCCGTGCAGGAGGATCGCGGGCTGTGCGTTCTCGGTCCGCACCAGCTCCTCTTCGGGCCCCTGGTGGCAAATGCGGCTGAGCGCGTAGCCCAGGGTGTCGTCCGCCTCTTCATACAGCTCCCGCACGCTCGATTCGGCGGCGGCCAGCTCGGCTCCCATACCGACGTGCTGCGAGCCCTGGCCCGGGAACATCACGCTGATGCGCCTGCTCATGGAGCGGTCACGTCATCGGGTCCCGGCGGTTCGGCGAACTCGCCGGACCGGGGCGACGCTAAAATTCCTCCGTGCGCACCACTTCTTCACCCCCGTAGTACCCGCAGGTCGGGCAGACGTGGTGGGGCCGCCGCGGATCGCCGCAGCGATCACACGCCTGGGTCGCCGGCGACCGATTCACCCGGTGGCCGCCGCGCCGTTTTCGCTTCCTCTGCTTCGAGGTTCGTTTCTTCGGTACAGCCATCTTCGATCATCCTGTCGTTTCGTCGTTCTCATCGGACCGCGCGGACGAATCCTCGGCCGCGAGCTGGCGCCGCAGGGTGTCCCAGCGGGGGTCGCCCGTTTCCTCCGAACAGTCGCACTCGGCCTCGTTGAGATCCTGGCCGCAGCGGGGACAGAGCCCCCGGCAGTCGGGATCGCACAACGGGTACTCCGGCAGGGCCAGGATCAGCTCCTCGCGCAACGCCGGGCCGACGTCGATCTCCTCCCGGTTCGCCTCGAGCGCGTAGAGCCCCGGTCCCTCGTCCCACGGGTCCAGCTCCGGCTCGAATCGGAGATCGATCTCGACCTCGCGCTCCCGTTCCACCGGCTTCAGACAGCGGCTACACGCCTCGAGAAGCTCGGCCGTCAGGGTCCCCGACAGCCGGATCGCTCCCTCGCGCGACTCCGCCGCCGTGATGACCACACGCGGAGGCCGTCGAAGGCTGAAGCCCTGGGGACCCCAGTCCTCCGGAAAATCCAGTCGGCCCGCGTGACCGGCCGGGCCTTCCCGCAGCCGGTTTCGCGAAATCGGGAGTGTCGGCAAGCCCTTATTCATAGCGGGCGGGCACCGAATCGTCAATCCAGGAGGCCTTTCAACGGGTCTCTAAGCGAGCCACTCACAGCGCGGGAAGAAGAATGCGGCCTCGATCGCGGCGTTCTCGTCGGAATCGGAGGCGTGGATCGCGTTCCGCTCCTTGCTCTCGGCGTACAGGGCCCGGACGGTTCCCTCCTCCGCCTCCGCCGGATCGGTGGCACCGATGACGCGCCGTAGCTCCGCGACTGCGTCCTCACGCCGGAGGATCATCGGCATACAGGGGCCGGAGGTCATGAACTCGACGAGCGAGCCGAAGAACGGCCGCTCGCGGTGCACCGCGTAGAAGGCTTCCGCCTGTGGCCGGGTGAGCTCGATGACCCGCGTGGCCACCGGCTCGAAGCCGGCATCCTCGAGGTGCGAGAGGATGCGTCCTGCCCGGCCGCGCCCGAAGGCGTCCGGCTTGATGATCGCCAAGGTGTGCGTGCCTGCCATATCCGTGTGCCTCTCGAAGTCGTTTCGTTTCTCAAATTCGTTCGCGGATCAGCTCGACGAAATCGGCCGGCCGCTCGGCCACGCCGATCCCGCACTCCTCGAACGCCTTCATCTTCTCGGCCGCCGTGCCCTCGGAGCCAGAGATGATCGCACCGGCGTGGCCCATCCTGCGACCCGGCGGCGCGGTCTGACCGGCGATGAAGCCGACGACCGGCTTGCTCATCCGATCCCGGACGAATTCCGCCGCTACCTGCTCGTCGGTGCCGCCGATCTCGCCCATCATCGCGACGGCGACGGTACCCTCGTCCTCCTCGAACATCCGCAGGCAATCGACGAAGTCGGTGCCGATCAGCGGATCCCCGCCGATTCCCACGCAGGTCGACTGTCCCAGACCCGCGCGGGTCAGTTGGTAGACCACCTCGTAGGTGAGTGTTCCCGACCGGCTCACGACGCCGATGCGGCCGGGCTCGACGATCTGCCCCGGCAGGATGCCGACCTTGCAGACGCCGGGCGTGATGAGCCCCGGGCAGTTCGGTCCGAGCAGCCTCGCCCCCTGCTCCCGCACGTACGGCAGCACACGCGTCATGTCGCCGACCGGGACGCCCTCGGTGATGCAGACGATCAGCTCGATCCCGGCCTCGGCGGCTTCGAAGATCGCATCGACGGCGAAAGCCGCCGGGACGTAGATCACGCTCGTGTTGGCACCGGTCTCGTCCACCGCGCGCTTCACCGTGTCGAACACGGGAACCCGGTCGTCGAACGTGCGTCCCCCCTTCCCCGGCGTGACGCCCGCCACGACGTTCGTCCCGTATTCCATCATCTGCCGCGCGTGGAAGGAGCCGTCGCGCCCGGTGATGCCCTGCACGACGAGCCGCGTCGCTTCTCCGATCAGGATGCTCATCAGGCCGCCTCCCCGCCGCGGGCAAGGCCGACGGCGCGTTCGACGACTTCGTCCATGTCGGTCATCGCGTTGAAGCCGTGTTCCGTGAGAATCTTCATCGCTTCGTCTTCGTTCGTCCCCGTCAGCCGGATGGCGATCGGAATTTCGATGTCGATCCGATCGGTCGCCTCGACGATGCCGTTCGCCACGTCGTCGCAGCGGGTGATGCCGCCGAAGATGTTGAACAGGATCGACTTCACGTTCGGGTCGGCCGTGATGATCTCGAGCGCCGCCACGACCTTGTCGGGGTTCGAGGAGCCGCCGATGTCGAGAAAGTTGGCGGGCTCGCCGCCGTAGTACTTCACCAGGTCCATCGTCGCCATCGCGAGTCCCGCGCCGTTCACGCAGCAGCCGACATCGCCGTCGAGCGCGATGTAGGAGAGGCCGGCGTCCCGGGCCTTCGTCTCCGCCGGATCCTCCGCCTCAAGGTCCCGCATCTCGGCGATCTCCGGGACGCGGAAGAGCTCGTTGTCGTCGATGTTCATCTTCGCGTCGATCGCGAGCACCGCGCCCTCGTCGTCGACGATCAATGGGTTGATCTCGGCCAAAGTCGCGCCGGACGCGGTATACGCCTCGTAGAGCTGAGAGATGATCTTCGCCGCCTGGCGAACCTGTCCGAAGTCTTCGTACAGGGCGAATGCGAGTCCCATCGCCTGGTGCGGAAGTAGCCCGTATCGGGGATCGACCGAGAGGCGGGTGATCGCTTCCGGGTTCGTTTCGGCCACCTCTTCGATGTCGACTCCCCCCTCGGAGGAGACCATGAAGACCGCGCGCTGGGAGCCGCGGTCCAGCACGATGCCGGCGTAGGCCTCGGAGGCGATCTCCGCCGCCGGGGTCACGATAACCTTCCGCACGGTGAGCCCCTTGATCTCCAGGCCGAGGATCATCGCCGCGTGCTCGCCGGCCTCGGAGGGGTCGGCGGCGAGCTTCACGCCGCCCGCCTTTCCCCGCCCACCGGTATGGACCTGGGCTTTGACGACGGTCGCGCCGCCGTACTGGCGGGCCAACGCTTCCGCCTCCTCGGGGGTGCGCGCTACTTCGCCCGGCGGCACGGGGATGCCGTGCGACCGGAAGATCTCCTTCGCCTGGTATTCGTGGATGTTCATGACGGCCTTCCGCCTGGTTCCCGCGCGACGCAGGGCGCCGCGCCTCGTTCTCGTTCCATGCTATTCGCGTACGATCTCGGTGCCCGCGCGTCCCTCGACGGCGGCCACGCCTTCCTCGAGCGCGGCGATGACCGCGCGCCGTCCGCCCGAGGCGATGAAATCGGCCGCGGCCTCCACCTTCGGTCGCATGCTTCCCGTGCCCAACTCCGACTCCGGGTCCTCCAGCAAGCGGCGCGCCTCGGCGAGGGAGAGCCGGTCGAGTCGCCGCGGCTCGTCGCCTCCCCAGCCTTCGTAGACGCCGTCCACGTCGGTCAGGATGAGCAGCTGCCTCGCCCCGATGTCGCGGGCGAGGATCGCCGCCGCGCGGTCCTTGTCGACGACCGCGTCGACGCCCTCCAGGCCGAGCCGCTCGTCCCGATAAACCGGAATTCCACCGCCACCCGCCGCGATGACGATCTCGCCTCCTTCGACGAGTTCGGCGATCATCGGCGATTCCACGATCTCGACCGGCTGCGGACTGGGCACGACCCTGCGGAGCTTGCCGTGCCCATCCGTCTCGACTCGCGCGCCGGACGCCCGCAGCGCCGCGGCCGACGCCTCCGAGAGGCCGCGGCCGACGAACTACGTCGGCGCGACGAGCGCCGGATCGTCCGCGTCGATCCGCACCTGGCAGATCAGGGTGACCACCCGCCGGTCGCAGCCCTGCCTGGCGAGCGCGTTCTCCAGCGACTGCTGGATCATGTACCCGATCCATCCCGCCGTGCCCGCCACGAGCACGCCGAGTGGCAGCGGTTCGACCAGCGAGCGGGCCGCCTCGTTCCGCACCAGGGCGTCCCCCACCTGGGGCCCGTTTCCGTGAACGATCGCGATCCTCCAGCCCTCGACCGCCAGCGGCACGATGGTCTGGAGGCTGTCGCGCGTGTGGCGGAACTGGTTGTGGACCGAAGCCGACTCGCCCGAGGGCGACAGTGCGTTGCCGCCGATCGCCACCACGATCGTCCGGGCGTCGCGACTCACGCGCAACTCCGCCGCACGAACTGGGCACGCACGCCGCTACCCTCTGATCGGGGGGACGTCGATTCCCTCCGCGGCCAGGGTCTCGGCGACCTCGTCCCGGATCCGCTGCAGACCCTCCGCCGTATCCGCCTCGAAGCGGACGACGATCACCGGTTGCGTGTTGCTGGCGCGTATCAACGCCCAGCCGTCGTCGAAGAGCACCCGGGCCCCGTCGATGTCGATCACGTCGTGGGTGGCCCCGTAGCGCGTCACCATTTTCTCGACGATCTCGAACTTCCGCTCCTCGGGACAGGCCAGCCGCACCTCCGGCGTCGACGGATAGGCCGGGATCCGATCGGCCAGCTCGGCGAGGCTCTCGTCCCCGTTCGCGACGAGCTGCGCCAGCCGGGCCGCGGCATAGATCGCGTCGTCGAAACCGTAGAATCGGTCCGCGAAACAGATGTGGCCGCTCATCTCGCCCGCCACCGGCGCCTCGCCCTCCATCATGCGCTCCTTGATGAGCGAATGACCGGTCTTCCACATGACCGGAACGCCCCCGGCCGCCTCGATCATCTCCGGGAGCGCCTGCGAGCACTTCACGTCGAAGATCACCTCGGCCCCCGGATGATCCTCGAGCACGTCGAGGGCGTACAGCAGGAGGAGGTGATCGCCGCGAACGATCCGGCCGTTGCCGTCGACCGCCCCGATCCGGTCGGCGTCGCCGTCGAGGCCGATCCCCATATCGGCCCCGGACTCGCGTACGAGGGTGATCAGGTCGACCAGGTTCTCATCCACCGTCGGATCGGGATGGTGGTTGGGGAAGGTCCCGTCGGATTCGCAGTAGAGGCACGTCACCCGGATGCCGGCCGCGCGGAGCGCCTCCGGCGCGACGACGCTGCCCGTACCGTTGCCGCAGTCGAGCACGACGTGCACGTCGCCGTCCACCGCCGCCCGCTCGCCGATCTCCCGCGCGTACCGCTGGAGGATCGCCTCGCGCGTCGTCTCCCCGACGCCCTCCTCGAACTCCTCGCTCTCCACCAGCTCCCGCAGCTCCTGGATCGCGGCGCCGTACAGGGAGCGTCCGTCCACGACCATCTTGATCCCGTTGTACTCGGGCGGATTGTGGGAGCCGGTGATCTGAACCCCGCCGTCCGCATCGAGGGCGACGGTGCCGTAGTAGAGAGCGGGCGTCGGCACGGTGTCCAGCAGCACGGTGTCGAGCCCCGAAGCGTTCATGCCGCGGCACAGGCGTCGCGCGAGCTCCGGCGAGCTGGGCCGGTTGTCGTGCCCGACCGCGATGCGGCCCGAATCCCGCCCCGTCGAACGACGCCAGCGCGTCGCGTAGGCACGTCCGACCGCTTCGACGACGTCGCCGGTCAGGTCGCGTCCGACGATGCCGCGGATGTCGTACTCGCGAAAGATCGTGTGGGAGACGTTCATGGCTTCGGGCCTGTCAGGTCGAAATGGGGTGGAGGGACGATCACTCGGCGCGAACGGCGGAACGCTCCCGCGAGCTCTCCTCGATCGGCGACGTCTCGTCGGCCTCGTCGACGGTCTCCGTGACGCCCTGCAACTCGCGGCCGGCCGCGTCGGCGACGTCGATACCAGGGCCCGGCGCGAGACCGGAGGCCAGGAGTCCGAGCACCGCCGCGACGCCCGCCAGCCGGAACGCTCCGCGAGGCACGGCCGGGAGGGCGGCCGCTTCCGGCGCCTCGTCGAAGTACATCTTCCAGACGACGCGGAGATAATAGTAATACGAGAGCAGGCTGGTGAGGACGAGGACTACGGCGAGCGCGACCTCCCCGGCGTCCATCGCGGCCTGGAGGAGGAAGAGCTTCCCGACGAAACCGCCGGTCGGGGGGAAGCCGGCCAGCGAGAGGAGGCATACGACCATGAGGACGGAAAGGAAGGGACGACTCCACCCGAGACCGCGGAACTTGCCCAGCCTCGCGTCCTCGGTTCCCCGGGCCACCACGGCCACGACGGCGAAGGACCCGACCGTCATCAGGGCGTAGACGGCCAGATAGAAGATCGTCGCCGAGATGCCGAGCGCCGTGCCGGCGGCCAGTCCGACGAGAAGATATCCCGCGTGTGCGACCGAGGAGTAGGCAAGCATTCGCTTGACGTCGTCCTCCTGAAGCGCGATCAGATTGGGAACGATCATGGTCAGGAGCGCGAGCCACCAGACGACGTCGTGCCACATGGCGGCGGCGGGGGCCAGCCCGACGGCCACGATGCGGAGCGCGACCGCGAAGCCGGCCGCCTTCACGCCGGCCGCCATGAAGGCGGTAACCGGGGTCGGCGCGCCCTCGTACGCGTCGGGCGTCCACATGTGGAAGGGAACGGCGGAGACCTTGAACCCGAAGCCGATCACGAGGAAGGCGATTCCGGCCTGCAGCAGCAG
>CAZOEX010000027.1:0-10284 GCA_964578925.1 uncultured Gemmatimonadota bacterium
GTTCATGAGGCCTTGCTCGAAGCCGAACTCCTCCAGGAGCACCTTCACGACCGGCGCGATGCAGTTCGTCGTACAGCTCGCGTTCGAGATGATGTCGTGGGCATCCGGATCGTACGTGTCGTCGTTGACGCCCATCAACAGCGTCACGTCGGGGTTCGTGGCCGGGGCCGAGATCACGACCTTCTTGGCCCCCGCCTCGAGGTGCTTCGCCGCGTCCTCCCGCTTGCGGAAGAGGCCGGTGCTCTCGATGACGATATCCACGTCGAGCTCGGCCCACGGGAGCTCCGCCGGATTCCGCTCGGAGAGCACGTCGAAACGCTCGTCGTCGATGACGATCGTCGATCCGTCCACCGAGACCGACCCCGGATACTTGCCGTGCACGCTGTCGTACTCGAAGAGATGCGCCAGCGTCGCGGCATCGGTGAGATCGTTGATCGCGACGAGATCGAGGTTCTTCCCTCGGCCCTGAAGGGCGGAGCGAAGGACATTGCGGCCGATACGGCCGAACCCGTTGATGGCTATGCGTACGGACATCGGAAGCGAACCCCCGGACATTTGTGAGTTGTCGACCGCGACCGGAACCGGCCGCGGACTTTCAGCTTGCACCGGAAGCGGATCGCAGACAACCCCGTACGGTCGTCAGGCGACGGCCGGCCGGGGCAACGACCGGGCAAACGTCACCACTCCCAGACAGAGCCCTCCGGCCGCCTCGACGGCCGCGCTGCACGCCGCGGCCGTCGCGCCCGTCGTGAGCACGTCGTCGACCAGGAGCACGGGTCGGACGGGAGGCGGAACGGAGGGCTCCCAGTGGAAGGCCGCCGATACGTTGGCGAGCCGTTCCGCCCGCCCCAGTGCCGCCTGCCGGTGGCGTGCCCTCCGCCGGACGAGCCCACCTTGCAACCGACTCCAGCCGGTGGCTGCAGCGAGCTCGGCCGCGAGGAGCGCCGACTGGTTGAAGCCGCGTTTCCTCCGCCGCGCCCGATCGAGGGGTACGGCCAGCAGGACGGGCGGACGAGACGACGGATCCGCACTCGAGGCCAACCGCACGGCGGGCTCCACCATGTAGTCGGCGAGCTTCGGTGCCAGCGCGGTCCATCCCCGGTACTTGAGCCCGGCCACGAGCTCGGCGGCGGGCGGCTCGTGCAGCACCGCCGAGCACGCACGACGGAGCCGATCCGGCCATGGATCGCAGTGCACGCAGCGGTCGTCGTCCAGCGGCGAGGTCCGCGGCGCTCCGCAGCGCCGGCAGCGCGGGTACGGGATCAGGGGAAGCGCGCTCTCGCATACACCGCAGAGGGGCGGTCCCGGCGTGACGCCGGCCCGGCAGACGGCGCAGGCCGGCGCCAGAAGCCGATCGAGCACCCCGCCGGCCGATCGCGCCAGCCGTTCCAGCGCGTGGAGGACTCCCGGCGGCCCGGGTTTCACCGGGACCCGGGCTCGGCCCGACTCTCGCCTTCGGCGTCGACGCCCCTGCGCAGTGCGTCGAGGGGCGCCTCGACCCCGAACCATCTCGGGTAGCACGCTGCGCCCTGGCGCACGAGCACCTCGAGGCCGCCGGCCGCGTCGATCCCGCGCGTTCGTGCCGCGCGCACCCACGCCGTCTCCCCGTCGGGACCGTCGTCGCTCCCGGCGTAGACCATGTCCAGCACGAATCGCGCGGTGACCCGGTCGAAGGAAGCCGGCGGGGGGTCGCCCGCTGAGAGTCCCAGCGAAGTGGCATTCACGAGCACGTCGCAGATCCCCGCCACCGGCCAGGACTCCGAATCCGCAAGGAGGCCCGATTCGCGCAGCCGGCGGACGAGCCGGGTCGCCCGCGCCGGCGTTCGGTTCGCCACGCGGATTCTTCCGGCGTCCAGCCGTGCCGCGGCAACCGCGACCGCGGCCGCCGCGCCGCCGGCCCCGAGGATGAGGACGTCCTCCGGTGCCCGTCCCTCGAGCCGCTCCGCCAGGACCGCGTGAACCGCGAGAACGTCGGTGTTGTCACCGGCCAGCTCTCCGGTGTCCGTCTGCCAGAAGCAGTTGCACGCCCCCGTGCGGCGGACCGCCTCGGTCGCCCGATCGAGCGCCTGGGCGGCGCGACCCTTGTGGGGCAACGTGACGTTCCCGCCCCCGGATTCCGCGAACCGCCGCATCGCCCGGGAGACCGCCTCGTCGTCGCCGTCCGGCACCCGCACCAGGACGTATTCCGCGTCGATGCCCAGCGCGTCGAACGCCGCGGCGTGCATCCGCGGAGAGAGGGAGTGTTCGACCGGGTCGCCGATCAACCCCAGACGGCGCATCGGCACCTCACCGTCCGCCCTCGTCGGGCCGCCGGTCGTCCAGGTGGTCGAGAAGCGCCTCGATCGCGGTCTCGAGCTCCCCCCAGGTTCGTTCGTACTCGACCAGGTCGCCGCCGAACGGGTCGGCCACGGGGACGCCGGACAGCGGATGATCCTCCGGCAGGAACTCCGTCACCAGCCGGGCGTCGACACCAGGTGAAGCCACGCGCACGGCGTCGACGTGGCGCTCCGTCATCCCGAGAACCAGGTCGGCCATTCCGAGCAGGTCGGGGGTCACGGAGGCCGCCCGGTGCCCCGACAGGTCGAGCTCGTGAGCCGAGGCGACCGAACGTGCGTGCTCGGCCGCGGGCATGCCCGGTCCGGCCATCAGGCCCGCCGAGTGGACCTCGACCTCCAGATCGCGGCGGGCCACGCCGGTTCGGGCGATCGCCGCGGCCATCGGGCTCCGGCAGGTGTTGCCCGTGCAGACGAAGACGACTCGAATTGGAGCTCCCATCATGCCCTTCCTCCGCCGAGCTCCTCATCGGCCGACCTCGCGACCGCCTCCAGCCGTCCCGCCGCGATCGCGCCTTCCCGAACGAGCTCCCAGGCCCTGCCCCCGCGTCCCGGAACCCGGATCAGCGTCGACGGGGGCCGACCGGGCAGCGGGCCCGCGTCCACGAACAGAACCGAGCGCTCGGACCCGGGCATCGCCTCGAGCACGCGGCGGGCCGCCGCCGGATCCGCGGCCGCGGGCTCACCGGAGAGGTTCAGGCTCGTCGAACTCATGGCGCCAGCATAGCGGTCGAGCACCGAGCGTGTGAAGGGATGCGGCTCGACCCGCACGGCCACGCCCCGGGGCGATCCGTCCTCGAGCACCAGCGTCAGCGGGCCCGGCCAGAACCGCGCCGCCAGCCGCTCGGCGAGGGCCGTCCACTCCAGGGCCGGAAACGCCGTGCGCACGTCGTCGACGCTCGCGGCCAGGTAGACGAAGCCCGCCTCGGGCGACCGGCCCTTCAGACGTGCGAGCTCCTTCTCCGTTTGCCGGCCCGTCGGACCGCCGATTCCGTAGACGCCCCCGGTCGGATGCGCCAGCAGCCCGCCGAGCTGCAGGTGGTCGACCGCGGCGTCGACCGCCGCCGGATCCCGGGCGCTCAATTCCGTGAAGTTCACGCCGATTCTCCGGGCCATGTGATCCGACCGGAGGCGACGAGCCATTCCGCCACGGCCAGATCCTCCGGATGCGTGATCTTCCAGGCCCACCGCTCTCCGGGAACCGTCCGAACCTGCATGCCGGCGCGCTCGCAGAAGGCGGCGTCGTCCGGCGGGCATTCGTCGGGGCCGGCCTCGCGGTGGAGCCGCAGTATGAGGCGGAACGGAAACCCCTGGGGCGTCTGGGCCGCCCGGAGACGGCCCCGATCGAGCGTCTCGTGAACGACGGCCTCGTCGTCGGCGCGCCGCGAGTCGACCCGCTTGATCGCGTCCGACAGGGGGAGCACCGGTATCGCCGGTCCGTTCCGGGCGGCGCGGGCCATCCGGGCGACGAGCTCGGCGGATGCGAAGGGCCGGGCGGCGTCGTGAATCAGTACGGTCCCGACGCGTCCCGTCCGTGCGTCGTCGTCCGCCTCCGGGGGAGATTCCGCGAGCGCCTCCAGGCCGGCCCGCACGGAGGCGCGCCGCGTCGCACCGCCTGCGGCCAGGTGCACGCTCGTCTCACGCAACCAGCCCGGCGGCTTCGCCACGACGTCCTCGGGAACGACCACGACGACCCGGCCGACGTCGACGTGCCGGGTGAAACCGGCGCAGCTCCATTCGAGCATCGGTCGGCCCCCGATCGGTCGGAACTGCTTCGGCTCTCCCCCGATCCGCCGGCCCGCGCCACCCGCCACGATGACCGCGGCGACCGAGCCGTCCCCTTCCTCGCGGAGCCGATCCGTCGGAGGGTTCACGAGCCGTCAAGCTCCCGGATGACCGTCCGTACGTGCTCGGCGAAGCGGGCGCCGTCCAGTCCCGCGAGGGCGTCGCGATGCACCGCCGGCAGGACGACGTCGCCCAGCCCCGCCCGCAGCGCCGCACACACCCGGGGCTCCGGTCGGCGGACGCCCCGGAGTTCACCCGACAGCCCGACCTCGCCGACCAGCGCGGTTCCGGTGCCCACCGGTCGGTCGAGATGTGAGGAGGCGAGCGCCGCGATCACGGCAAGATCCGCGCCCGGATCGGTCAGGCGCGCTCCGCCGACCACGCTCACGAAGACGTCCGACTCTCCCAGCATGATCCCCGCGCGACGCTCCAGTACGGCGAGCAAGATGGCGAGTCGCCGGGCCGGAAAGCCCGTCGTCCGGCGCTGGGGCGAACCGAAGCGAGCCGGGGCGGTCAGGGCCTGGATCTCGGTGAGCATCGGCTGGGAGCCGTGCATCGCCACGGTGACCGCCGAGCCGGTCACGCCGGCCGGCCGGTCGTCCAGGAAGAGCCCTGACGGGTCGGCCACCGGCTCGAGGCCGGCCGCGGTCATCCGGAGCGCAGCAATCTCTTCGGTCGATCCGAAGCGGTTCTTCGTCGTGCGCAGGAGACGGAAATCGGCCGAGCGGCGACCCTCGAACTCCAGCACGACATCCACGAGGTGCTCCAGGGTTCGCGGACCCGCCAGTCCGCCGTCTTTGGTCACGTGGCCCACCAGCACGACCGCTGCGCCGCTCCGCTTCGCATATTCCTGGACCCTGGACGCGCAGGCCCGCACCTGTGCCACGCCACCGGGGACGCCCGTCGCGTCGGTCGACACGGTCTGCACCGAATCCACGCAGAGCAGCGCCGGCGGGCCGGATTCGGCCGCGGCCAGCACGTCGTCGAGATCGGCGGACGCCATGAAGGGCAGGGCCTCCGAGCCCTCCCCCACGCGCTCGGCCCTCAACCTCACCTGTTCGCGCGATTCTTCGCCCGAGGCGTAGAGAACGGGTTGCCCCGCCGCCTGCATCCGCGCGGCCATCTGCAGCAGTAGTGTCGATTTTCCGATCCCCGGCTCCCCTCCGAGAAGGACGAGCGATCCCGGGACGAGACCACCGCCCAGGACGCGGTCGACCACGTCGAACCCGGTCGAGCGCCTGGGCGTGTCGGCCTCGATCGCTCCCAGCGGCTCCGGGCGGCTGCGCGGCTCGCCGGTCCGGTCGCGCCGGCGGGCATCGCCTTTCCTCGTGGATTCGTCCGACGGCGCCTCGGCCATCCGGTTCCAGGCGCCGCAAGAGGGACAACGACCCTCCCAGCGCACGGATTCCGCGCCGCAGTCGAGGCAGAAGAAGAGGGTGCGGGCTCTGGCCATGTCAGGACTCAAGCGAGCGGGAGCAACGCGGCGTCAACGTGAAGCCTGTTGAAGAACCGGGGGGCGCCTCGTTACGAGCGCTACAGGGCGAGATCCGAGGCGGCGTGCCGAAGGCATAGCCCGAGCTACGTCGAGGCGCGACAACGACGGAGATGGCCCTGTGCCGCCGTAACCCTCCGGGCGAGTGGCGGTTGCGCGGTTGATAGTTCGTCTCTCCTCCTCGCCGTAGCGCTGCTACGACTCGTCGTCGTTCCTGCTCTGAACCACGCAAGCGCCGCACGCGAGGCGCACCCCGGTCCTTCAACAGGCTTCCAGGCCTCTGCCTACGGCCCGCCGTTGCCCGCCGGTCCGTCTCCGCGCCGCGCCATCGACTCGAACAGCGTGTAGGGCTTGTGGAAGTAGAGCCGCAGGGTGCCCGTCGGACCGTTCCGTTGCTTGCCGATGATCAGCTCCGCCCGTCCTTCGAGCGACTCGCCCTGGTCGTCGAACATGTCGCCTTCCTTCCGATAGACCTCTTCGCGATAGACGAACATCACCAGGTCCGCGTCCTGCTCGATCGCGCCCGACTCCCGCAGGTCGGACAGCAACGGCCGCTTGTCGGTTCGCTGCTCCGGACCGCGCGAGAGCTGTGAGAGCGCGATGACCGGCAGGTTGAGCTCCTTGGCGATCGCCTTGAGCGCCCGGGAGATGGAGCTGATCTCCTGCTGCCGGTTCTCGGCGTTTCGGGGGCCCGTCATCAGCTGCATGTAATCGACGACCAGCATGCCGAGGTCGGTGTCGGCCGCGAGACGGCGGGCCTTGGCGCGCAGCTCGAGCGGGGTGATGGCGGGGGTGTCGTCGATCCAGATCGGAGCCGTGTTGAGATGGCCGGCCGCCGTAGCGAGCCGGGTGTACTCGTCGTCGCGCAGTCGACCGCGGCGCAGTCGGCCCGAGTCGACGCGGCCCTCGGCGCAGAGCATTCGCTGGACCAGCGACTCCTTCGACATCTCGAGCGAGAAGACCGCGGTCGCCACTTCTCCGTCGATCGCAGCATGCTGGGCGAAGTTGAGCGCCAGCGCAGTCTTCCCCATCGAGGGCCTCCCGGCGACCACGATGAGATCTCCCCGCTGGAACCCGGCCGTCATGTTGTCGAGATCCGCGAATCCGCTGGCCACACCCGTGACCGAGCCCGGGCTGCGCTGCAGCTCCTCGATGCGCTCGAAGGTCGGCCAGAGGATGCTCTTGATCGGAACGAAGCCCTCGCGCTTCGAGGCCTGGGCGATCTGGAAGATCCGGGCCTCCGCGTGATCGAGGGTCTCCTCGACGTCGCCGGCGGGGGCCTCGTACGCGTCCTGGATGATGTCGGTCGCCGACTCGATGAGGCGGCGGAGGATCGCCTTGTCGCGAAGAATGCGGCAGTGGTACTCGACGTTGGCCGCCGTGGGCACCGCGTCGACGAGACGAGCGAGATACGCCATGCCCCCCACGCTCTCGAGCTCCGAGACGCTCTTCAGCTCGTCGGACAGGGTGACCGGATCGATCACCTCGCCGCGGGAGTAGAGGCGGATCATCGCGCGGTAGATGCGGCGGTTCGCTTCCTTGTAGAAGGCCGACTCCTCGATTTCCTCGACGGCCCGCGCGACCGCGTCGCCATCGATCAGCATGGCCGACAGCACGGAGATCTCGGCTTCCTCGGACCAGGGCGGCTGGCGTCCGCCGAACCGGGTCGGCTCGGCCACGGCCGACGTCATCTCAGCCATCGGAGGACTCCTCGAGGATCCGACGGACACGCTGCAGATCTTCCCAGGCGGGACGTGTCCAGTTCGGGTTCCGCAGAAGGGCCGCCGGATGGTAGGTGGCCACGAGCGGAACGCCTTCGTAGCGGTGAGTCCGTCCCCGCATCCGCCCGAGCGTGTCGCTCAACCCCAGGAGGGTGCGCGACGCGAAGGTGCCGAACGCGACGATCACCTCGGGCGCGACCAGGGCGACCTGTCGACGGAGGAAGGGCGAGCATCGTTCGATCTCCTCGGCCGTGGGATCCCGATTCCCGGGGGGACGGCACTTCAACACGTTGCAGATATACACGTCCTCTCTCGCGAAGCCCACACTCGTCAGCAGACGGTCGAGGAGCCGCCCCGCGCGACCGACGAAGGGCACCCCGGTCTCGTCCTCGTTCGCCCCCGGCGCCTCGCCGACACACATCACGCGCGCGTCTCGCGATCCGTCGGCGAAGACGACGTTCTTCCGCGTCTCGTGCAGCGGACAGCGAACACAGATCTCCGCCACCGCCCGCACCGTCGCCAGCTCCGACAGGGCGGAGATCTCGCCCGCCGTGCCCTCCGACGCCAGCCGTTCGATCGGGTCCGATGCCGACGACGAGGCCCCCGTCGACCCGGTACCCATGCCGCGTAACCGCGCGAGCAGCGCCTGCCGCCGTCCGGGCGGCAGATAGAGGCCCTCCCCCTCGAATTCCAGCCGGGTGCGCAGATAGCGGCCGAGCGCCGCGGTCCGCTCGCCGCGAGACGCGCCGGACGTCCCGGTCGCCTCCGTCACGCCAGCCGCTCCTCGATTCGGTCGAGCAGCCGGTCCGCCGCTTCCGTCTTGTCCAGCAGGGGCAACTCCTCCACCGAGTCGTCGGCCTCGACGATCGTGACGCGACTAGTCGGAACGTCGAACCCGCTCTCCGGATCGTCGGCGAAGTTGAGCGCGACCATGTCGAGTCCCTTCTCGGCTCGTTTGCGCCGGGCGTTGGCGACTCCGTCCTCGGTCTCCAGGGCGAAGCCCAGTGTGAACGTGCCCGCCGCCTCTCGTTTCTCGCGCGTCTCGACCAGCAGATCCGGTCCCGGTTCGAGACGCAGGTCCAGGGCCCCGCCGTCCTTCTTGATCTTCCCGTCCTTCGCCCCGGCGCTGCGAAAGTCCGACACCGCCGCGGCCATCATCAGAAGCGTCGCTCCCTCGAGCTCATCCCGCAGCGCCTCGAGCATCTCTCGGGCCGTCTCGACCCGGAGGCGACGCGGTCCCGTCGGCGGCGGCGCCGATGCCGGCCCGCTGATCAGCACGACCTCCGCTCCGCGGCGCCACGCGGAGGCGGCCAGCGCGAAGCCCATTCGACCGGAGGACCGGTTCCCCACGTAGCGTACCGCGTCGATCGGCTCCCGCGTGGCACCGGCCGTGACCACGACCTTCCGTCCCGCGAGGGGCGAGCCCGACTCGAGACGCCGTCCCACGTGGGCGAGGAGAACGTCCGGCTCGACCATGCGCCCGACCCCCGATTCCCTCTCCGCCAGCGCGCCCTCGGCGGGACCGATCAGCTCGACTCCCCGGACCTCGAGGGTCTCGACGTTCGCTCTCGTCGCCGGGTGCTCCCACATCCGCGTATTCATCGCGGGCGCCGCCAGCACCGGTGCCGCGGCCGCCAGCAGCGTGGCCGAAGCCAGGTCGTCGGCCAGGCCGTGGGCAAGCTTCGCCAGGATGTCGCCGGTCGCCGGCGCCAGCACGATCAGGTCGGCCTCCCGGCCCAGCTCGATGTGCGCGAGGGGTCGCGTCCAGAGGCTGCTGTGCACCGGCCTTCCCGCGAGCGCCTCGAAGGTGACGGGACCGACCATATGTTCGGCCGCTTCCGTCATCAGGACGTCCACGACCGCGCCCGCATCCATCAAGCGGCGCAAGAGATGGACACTTTTATACGCCGCGATACCACCACTTACGACGAGGAGGATACGCCTTCCCTCGAATGGACGCATCGGGCCCCCGCCGATCCTAGTCCGCCCCGGAGATCCGCTTGCGAACCAGCCGGTAGTCGAGTTCTCCGGAGGACAGCGCGCCGAGAGCGAGCGTCGTCAGCTTCTCGGCTCCGTACGGTGACCGCTCCAGCGGCAGCGCGTTGAGCTCCCGCGCGTACTTCGCGGCCACCAGCACGCCGAGATACTTGTCCGACGCGGCCTTCTCCAGGTCGTCGGGCGAATACACGATATTGCGTCTCTTCCCCATCAGTGTCTCCTTCGAGATTCCACAGTCACACGGCGAGGGTGTCCTCGAGCGCCGCGGCCAGGGCGTCCACCCGGGCGCGCAGATCGGCGCCCAATCGGGCCACCGCTCGCTGCTCCGCTTCCACGATCGCCTCCACGGCATCCACCGTGGTCGCCAGATCGTCGTTCACCACAGCATAATCGAACTCTCCGACAGCATCGAGCTCGGCAAGGGCCGTCCGCATCCGCCGGCGGAGCTCCTCCTCGCCTTCGCTTCCCCGCTTCCGCAACCGCTCGAGCATGGATCCCGCGCTCGGCGGCAGGAGGAAGACCAGGACAGCTTCGGGTACCCGACGCCGGATGTCACGTGCCCCCTGTACGTCGACGTCCAGGAGGAGGATGCACCCGTCCTCGAGGGCCGCCGCGAGCTGATCGCGCGGCGTACCGTACAGCTCGTCGTGCACCTCGGCCCACTCCAGCAGCTCGTTTCGTGCGATCATCTCTTCGAAGCGCGCGCGATCGACGAACCGATAGTGCCGCCCGTCGGTTTCGTACGGTCGGGGCGACCGCGTCGTCGCCGAGACCGAAAAGACGACGTCGTCACGCCGCTCGAGCAGCTCGCCGCAGACCGAGGTCTTGCCGCCGCCGGAGGGACCGGCCAGCACGAGCGGCACGCCCGGGAAGCTCGCCCGGTCGGTCACTCGACGTTCTCGATCTGTTCGCGCAGCGTCTCGACCTCGTTCTTCATCTCGACGACGTCGTGCTG
>CAZOEX010000027.1:10384-16015 GCA_964578925.1 uncultured Gemmatimonadota bacterium
CGATCTGTTCGCGCAGCGTCTCGACCTCGTTCTTCATCTCGACGACGTCGTGCTGAATCGCGGCATCGTTGGCCTTCGACCCGATCGTGTTCACCTCGCGCAGCAACTCCTGCCCGAGAAAGCCGAGCCGCTTGCCCACGGCTTCCTCTTCCGGCGACGAAAGCAACTCCTCGAAGGCCTCGAGGTGCGACCTCGCCCGGACGATCTCCTCCCCCAGATCCCACTTGTCGGCCAGGATCGCGACTTCGCGGGCGACCCGATCCTCGTCCAGTTCCCGGTCCGCCGTCAGCTCGGCGACGGCCGCGAGCAGCCTCTCGCGTTCCCGCTCGAGCCGCCGGGGCGACTGCTCTTCGACCGCGTCGAGCTTCCGACCGACGGCGGCCAAGCGGCCCCGAAGATCTTCGGCCAGCCGCGCTCCTTCCACCTCGCGCATCTCGACGACCTGGTCGAGGGCGGCCGCGGCGGCGGTCTCGAGCGCCTCGACTTCGAGCAGCTCGTCGAGCCCGGGGAGCCGTTCGACGAGGATCCGGTCATCCCGCGCCAGCAGCGCGAGATCGATCTCGCCCGGCACGCCGAAGCGATCGGCCACCCTGCGCCATGCGTCGAGCACCGCCTCGACACGCTCCTCGTCCACTTCCAGGCTCGCCCGGGCGCCCGCGCGGTCCTCGGTGCGGAGCGTCACGTCGACGGTTCCCCGGCCCAGGCGATCGCCGATCAGTGCCCGGAGACGCTCTTCTGCGGCCCGCAGGCTCGATGGGAGCCGCAGATTCACTTTGAGGTGGCGCCCGTTGACCGAGCGGATCTCGAGGCTCGCCTCCAGTGGTCCGGCCGGCAGCGGAGCGGCCCCGAATCCCGTCATGCTTCGTATCATAGAGAACCGTCAGTATAGGCTGCAGGCGCGTCGGCTGCGAGCGCGGCGCAGGTCAATCGAAGAACCGCCAGCGCACGCCGAAGATCTGTCGGCGGACGGGGAAATCGAATCCCGGCAGGTCGGACTGGACCCGCCCCGGGATGTTGTCGTAGCGCCAGAAGATCAGCACGCCGACTATACGGATGCGAAGGTCGAAGTCCCAGCTCGTGCGCGCCGGTACCACGGTCGGTTCTCCCCCGGAGTCCGACCCGGCCGCCGTCCGCCACGGGTCGCGACGATCGATCCCCAGCCCGAGACGAAGCCCCAGGTCCCCCTCGAGAAGACTGTCCTCGAAGTAGACCTGTCCCCGCAAGACGTTCGTCGGGACGTAGAGCGCCGTGTCGCCCGATGCGACGGTGTTGTGCCGATAGAAGCCCTTCAGACGAATCGGGGCGGCCTCCTCGAGCAGCCAGGTCAGCGGGAGGACCGGGATGTCCACCGTCGTCTCGAGCGAGGTGACCTCGGCCTCAGAGCGCACATCTCCCGCCGGATCGAAGCCCGTCCCGAAGGCGAGTTGCCGATCCACCCGCTGGCGTGCCGCGCGTCCCCCCAATCGGAACGGTCCGATTTCCGTCTCGAGACCGGCCGCCAACGCCGAGAATCCGGTGGTGTCGGTACCGACGGAGTCCGCGGCGAGATACGCGACGCCACGCGTCCCGCCCGCCATCTCGGCATGAATCCGTGTCGCGGCCCCCACGATGTCGAACCGGGCTGCCGCGGCCAGCCCGCCTTCGGAAATACCGAGCCCGTCGAAGCTTCCGAACCGCCCGCGGGCCGACAGGTCGAGCCACGACACCGGTCGAACCCCGCCCTCGGCTTCGACGTCCCGCTCCGGACGCGCTTCGCCGCCTGCGAACCGACCGCCGAGCACGGCCCACGCCCGATCCCATCGTCCGCGCAGCTCCACGCCCCCGTGCGTGACCTCGACGGAGCCGTCCGAGGGATCCTCGCCATCGCCCTCGGCCGGATCGTCCAGCTCCCGCCTCGACTCCCCGATCCACGCACCCGCCTGCAACGCGCCCCCCAGCGCGAGTCGACTCCCGAGGACCACTCGCGAACGAGCTCCGGATTCCGAGGCCACGACAGTCCGCTCGAACGACCGCCGCTCGAGCTGCAGTTCGACGCCGGACGTCCCGCCTCCCGGCATCCAGGCCAGCCCGCCCGAGAATCCCTGCAGGCCACCCTGGGGACTCCCCGAATCGAGCAACTCGAAGCCGGCCGTGGTGGTGAAGTCGCGGCCGAAGCCGTTCGTGAAGACGAGACGGAGCGACTCGAGGTCCGGGTCGCCCGACCCCGCCTCGATGCGTGAGTACGCCCGTGGATCGGTCCGGCGTACGGTCGTCAGATCGACGCGCAGCCCGGCGGCGGAGCGACGCACGCGGACCTCGTCGATCATGGCCAGCAGGACGCGTGAGAGGTCCGGCTGGGCGCCGATCAGCGGCACCAGTGGACGGCCGTCGCGCCGGATCTCGAGCGACGTCGGTCCGAGGGGTCCGTCCAGCAGATGGAAGGGGCCGGTGTAGAAGTTGGCCCGAAGTCCGAGGGTGCCCGGCACCATCTCGGTCAGCAACTCGCCCAGGTTCAGGGCGTTCGATCTCCGGATGCGCTCCCGGTCCCACACGATCACGTCGACGGCCTCGTTCTGCGGGGCGGGCCGGAGCGGATCCGCCAGGACCGCGAATCCGGAATCGCCCACAGCGCTGTCGGCCAACGCCCCGACCAGCTCCCCCGGCAGTTCACCCACCATCGTATCGGGTTCGGCGTCCGGAGGCGGTGTGACGCTGTCTGGCACCGCGGCCGTGTCGGCTTCTGCACCCTCCTGACAGATCGCCGGGGCGGCCGTCCCGAGACAGGCGGCCGAGAACGCCACCGCCGTTACGATCCGGCGGCGGGTCGAGCGACGGAGCCCCCGCATCCGCGTGGGTCAGTCGCCGAGGTTGTGGATGATCCGGTCGGCGAACTCCGACGTCTTCGCGATCATGGCATCCTCCATCTGCCGCTCGAGATCGTAGGTCACGATCTTCTCTTCGACGGTCTTCGTGATCGCGTCGACGATCATCTCCCCCGCCTCGTCCCAGCCCATGTGTTCGAGCATCATGACGCCGGAGAGGATCAACGATGTCGGATTCACCTTGTCCATCCCCGCATACTTGGGCGCCGTCCCGTGGGTCGCCTCGAAGAGAGCCGTCTCGTCGCCGACGTTTCCGCCGGGTGCCATCCCGAGACCGCCCACCTGGGCCGCGCACGCGTCCGACAGGTAGTCGCCGTTGAGGTTGGGCAGGGCGATGTAGTCGTACTCGGCCGGCCGAAGCAGGATCTGCTGGAACATCGCGTCGGCGATCCGGTCCTTGATCAGGAGCTTACCCTCGGGCCGCTCCCCGTCGTGCGCGCTCCAGAGCTCCGACTCGGTGATCGTTTCCTCACCGAACTCCTGCCGCGCCACCTCGTACCCCCACTCCCGGAAGGCGCCCTCGGTGAACTTCATGATGTTGCCCTTGTGGACGAGCGTCACCGAGTCCGCCCCCGCCTTCAGCGCGTCACGAATGCACATCGAGACGAGCCGTTTCGTCCCGTACTCGGAGATCGGCTTCACCCCGATCCCGCTCCCCTCGCGGATCTTCGTGCCCATCTCCTCGTTCAGGAAGCGGCGCACCTTCTCGACGTCGTCGGTTCCCGCCTCCCACTCGATCCCCGCGTACACGTCCTCCGTGTTCTCGCGGTAGATCACGACGTCCAGAAGATCGGGTCGCTCGACGGGTGACGGCGTTCCGGGAATCCAGCGAGACGGCCGGATGCAGGCGTAGAGCTCGAGGCGCTGGCGCATCGCCACGTTCAGCGAACGGATGCCGCCGCCGACGGGCGTCGTGAGCGGACCCTTGATCGCCACGTGGAACTCGCGAATCGCGTCGACGGTCTCCTGGGGCAGCCATTCGTCTGTCTTCCGCTTCCCCTTTTCGCCCGCATAGATCTCCATCCATGCGATCTCGCGCTCACCGTCGTATGCCTCCCGGACGGCCGCGTCGAACACGCGGACGGCGGCGGCCCAGATGTCGGGCCCCATTCCATCCCCTTCGATGAACGGGATGATCGGCCGGGCGGGCACCGACATCCCGGTCTCGTCCCGGGCGATCGGCTCGCCATGCTCCGGAATCACCGCGTGGCGAAGCGAAAGCGTCGTGGTCATGTCGAGTTCTCCTGGACGTCAGTCCTGTCGGTGTTCGATGAGCTCGTAGGGACGATCGATCACGCCCGTGTAGTTGGCGCGCGGCCGGATGAGCCGGTTGTCCCGGTGCTGCTCCATCACGTGGGCGCTCCACCCGCCGGTCCGGCCCATCGCGAACAGGGGCGTGAACAGATCCAGCGGGATCCCGAGGTGCCGGTATACGGTCGCGCAGTAGAAGTCCACGTTGCAGTAGAGTTCCTTGCGCTCCTTCATCGCGCTCTCCACGGCCCGCGAGAGCTCGTACAGTCGGGCGTCGCCGCCGGCTTCGCCCAGGCGCCGGGCCATGTCGCGCAGGTGCGTCGCCCTCGGGTCCTCGGTGCGGTACACGCGGTGACCGAAGCCCATGATCTTCCGGCCTGCGGCGAGCTCGCGATCGAGGTAGTCGTCCACGCCGCTCGGGTCGCCGATCTCCAGCAGCATCCGCATCGCCTGCTCGTTGGCGCCTCCGTGCAAGGGACCCGACAACGCCGCGACGCCCGCCGTCAGCGCCGCATGCAGATCGGCCAGTGTCGAGGCGACAACCCGGCAGGCGAAGGTCGACGCGTTGAAGCCGTGCTCGAGATAGAGCAGCAGCGAAGTATCCAGGGCTTCGGCCGCCGTCTCCTCCGGCGGCTCGTCCCTCAGCATGCGCAGGAAGTCCCCCGCGTGGCCCAGGTCCGGATCGGGCGGCACGGGTTCCTCTCCGTTGCGCAACCGGTGATAGGCCGCGACGGCGACGGGAATCCGGGCGACGAGCCGCCCCGCCTTGCGGAGGTTTGCTTCCTGCGAGTTGTCGCCCGCGTCCGGGTCGCTCTGCCCGAGCACCGAAACCGTCGTCCGCAGCACCGACATGGGAGTCGCGTCGCCACCGAGCGAGCGGAGCACGTCGAGCAACTCCGACGGAAGCTGCCGCTCCCGCGCCAGCAGCCCTTCGAACACGGTGAGCTCGACGCGGGTCGGCAGCTCTCCGTACCAGAGGAGGTAGAGCGACTCGGAAAAGCTCCCCTTCCGAGCGAGCGGATGGATGTCGTAGCCGCGGTAGAAGAGCTTTCCCGCCTCTCCGTCGATGTAGCTGAGGGCGGTGTCGGCCACGGCCACGCCGGCCAGTCCCCTGCTGTCTTCTGCCATGTCTGTTTCGGTTGTCTGTCTGCTGTGCTCGGCTTCGGACGCGCGTCCGGGTGGTCAAAAAAAGGGGCGCAACCCCCGATCCGTCCGGAGTCGCGCCCCACGCTCGATATCGATCGAGCTGCGTCGGTCTACCGGATCGCCGGATCCGGCTCCGCCTCGAGAAACTTCTCTTTCAGCTCGTCCATCGACAGCTCCTGGAACGAACCCTCCGGGAGACTGATGCGACGCTGCGGCTGCGACGGATCCGAAAAACAGACGAACAAAACGGCTTCCCTGCCCTCCGCCGCCTTCTGATCCTCGGGATCCGGCCAGAACACGTCGCGGGAAGCCAGCCACGCCTTCCAGCGACGACCGCTCTCATCCTCGAAATTCCTGGTCATTCACACCCTCT
>CAZOEX010000028.1:0-15894 GCA_964578925.1 uncultured Gemmatimonadota bacterium
ACATCGACCGCGTCGAGGTCGTGCTCGGTCCGGCGTCGGCCCTCTACGGGCCCAACGCGGCCAACGGGGTGATCCACTACCTGACCAGATCGCCGATCGACGATCCGGGCGCCTCGCTCTCGGTCGCGACCGGCTTCCGGCAGCAGGGCGAGTCGCAGAAGTCGGTGTCGCTGGCGCCCGTGGGGATCCCGGCCGACACGACGGTCGGCTTCGAGGGCACGACGGAGCCGATCGCGCACGTCGAGGGCCGCTACGGGTGGGCATCGGAGGACCAGAAATTCGGAGTGAAGCTCTCGGGGCAGTACTTCACCGGGGAGGACTACAACTTCATCGACGAGACCGAGGTGCAGCAGCAGGTCCTCGCGGGCGCCTGCCTCCAAGACTTCAACCTGATGAACCCCGCCTGCCAGAACTTCTCGGGCGATCTCTCGCTTCCGGAAGAGCAGGCGGATCTTCAGACCCGCGTCCAAAACGTCGCGGCCGGAAGAAACCTCGACCTGGAGCGCTGGGCGCTCGACCTGCGGACCGACATCCGGCCGTCCGAGGACGTGAGCGTCATCGTCTCCGGAGGACGGACGACGGCGGTCAACAGCCTCGACCTGACGGGAATCGGGGCCGGCCAGGTGCAGGACTGGAAGATGTACTACGGCCAGGCGCGGGCCACCATCGACCGGTTGTTCGCGCAGGTTTTCTTCAACAAGAGCGACAACGACCAGACGTACCTGAACCGCTCCGGCCGCCCGCTGACCGACAAGTCATCCCTGTTCGTCGGCCAGCTGCAGCACGGCACGGACCTCGGCAACGGTCATGACCTGATTTATGGGATCGACTACCTGCACACGGTCCCGCAGTCGGACTCGACGATCAACGGACGTCACGAGCAGGACGACACGATCGACGAAGTGGGTGGGTACGCGCAGTACAGCGGGACTCTTAGCGAGCAGTTCGACGTGACGCTCGCGGCGCGCGTCGACAAGCACTCGCGCCTCGACGACGCGGTCTTCTCGCCCCGCGCGGCGGTGGTCTACAAGCCCGACCAGGAGAACAGTTTCCGCCTGACCTTCAACCGCGCCTTCACCACCCCAACGACGCTGAACCTCTTTCTGGACATCTCGGCGCAGCCGATCCCAATCGGTAGTACCGGGTTCGCGTATGACGTTCGGGCCCAAGGGACCTCAGAAGACGGATTCGCCTTCAATCGCGGGCAGGGCGGCGTACCGATGCATATGTCGCCATTCAACCCGCTCCTATGTCCGGATCCGGCACAATGCACGCCGAGAGAGTTCCTTCCCACGACGACCGAGCAGCTTTGGGCCGAAGCCCGAGAACTCGTGCGTGATCAGAATCCCCAGGGTGGTGCCGCACTCGACTTCGCCGGTACACCGACGGCGATGCAGATTCCCGTGGTCGCTTCGCGGCTGAATACGGAGACGCAAGAGTTCGGCGAACCAATCCTGAATCTCGCCTCGATCGAAGATCCCGCGCCGCTGACGGAAACGACGTGGCAGACGCTGGAAGCCGGCTACAAGGGGTTCCTCGACACGAAGTGGCTCGTGGCCGTGAACGGCTACTGGACGAAGGTCAACGACTTCGTGTCCGCCTTGCAAACCTTCACTCCCAACGTTTTTCTGCCGGAGGAACCGACCCGCGCCTATCTGCAGAGCCGCTTCCGCACGGGCGTGGGCGTCGTGTTTCCGGACACCGCCACGGCCGACGCGACCGCCGCGCAGCTGGCCGAACAGATCGGCCAGGTTCCCCTCGGTGTGCTCGCGCCCGAGACGGCGGGCGGCGAGACGCTGTCGCCGATCCTGGTCACCTATCGGAACCTGGGTGACTTCGATCTCTTCGGAGCCGACCTCGCGGTGAACTACCTCGTGACCGACCACTGGGAGCTGGCCGGAACGATGTCGTTCGTCAGCGACGAGACCTTCGAGGCCGGCGAAGAGGTCGTACCGCTGAACGCCCCGACCTTCAAGGGGTCTTTCACCGCCCGCTATCGCAACGAGGACTCCGGCATCAGCGGGGCGGTGCGGGCCCGTTTCATCGACGGCTTCCCGGTCGCGTCGGGCGTGTACGTGGGCGACGTCGACGCGTACTCGGTGTTCGACGTCAATTTCGGGTACGAGATTCCGGGCACCGACGGCCTGCGCGCGCAGCTCGAAGTGCAGAACGTGTTCGACGAAGGGTATCAGACCTTCCCGGGTACGCCGACGCTCGGCCGATTCACGATGTTTCGCCTGCTCTGGACCCCGTAGGCCGCCTGCGGGGCCTCCTCGCGTACGTCCTGCTCCCGGCGCTGCTGGCGTCGGGAGCGGCCGGCTGTGCTCCTTCGGCGACGATCGACCGCGAGGAGGCGACGGAGGAGCGCTTCGAGCATCTGCGCGAGGCGCTCGCGGCCTACTACAGCGCGGGCTTCCTCGTCGGTCCGCCGGAATTCCCGGTCGTGGGGCGCGCCGTGGTGCTGCCCGGGCGGGCCGATTCGGCGCTGGTCGGCTTCGCCGCGTCCATGCCGCCCTCCGCTCTGAGCTTCGCCCGGGACGGCGATTTCGTCGTCGCGCGCTACCAGGTCGCCCTGACGCTCCGCGCCGATTCGGATACGATTCGGCGAATCGTCCGGCCGGAGGTCGTACGGGTGGAGGACTTCGCCGCCACGGCGAGCCGGGAACCGCGGATCCTCTTCCAGCTCTTCTTCCCGGCACCCGGAGGCGAGCTCACACTGGACGTGCAGGTCCGTGAGTTGACCGCCAGGTACGAGGCCGAGCGGAGCTTCACGGTGAAGACGAGGGGAAGCCTCGCCCCTCCGCTCATCGCGCGCCGAGCGGAGCCGCGGGCCTCCTTCGCAGAACGACCGGATGTCTTGTTGTACGCACGCCACACGCCGGTCGCGACGGCGCCCGAGGCCGTCGCCCTGATCGAGGACGGAACCGGCCGGCCGGGCACGGTGCGGCTCAGCGTAGCGCATGACGGCGCGCTACTTTGGAGCGACTCGGTGGATCTGGTCCCCACGGAAGATGGACCGGCGTCGGCGGTCGCGGTATTGCCCGTGCATCTTCTCCCTCCGGGACCGGCTGTGCTCCGGGCCGAGCGCGCG
Source organism: uncultured Gemmatimonadota bacterium (assembly GCA_964578925.1). GTDB lineage: Bacteria > Gemmatimonadota > Gemmatimonadetes > Palauibacterales > Palauibacteraceae > JARFPW01. The sequence goes on from CAZOEX010000028.1 coordinate 3,092, forward strand.
CGAGACGGGATCGCCGCCGTCGCTCCGCTGTATATCGGGTTGAGCCCCGAGTGGGCGCTCCCGACGTGGGAGGCCGCCACGGAGCGCCTCGAGTACGCCCTCGAGCCCGACACGCTGGAAGCCTGGCGGGCTGCGGAGCCCGCAGCGCGCGCGGAGTCGTGGCGGCGGTTCCAGGAGCGCACGGATCCCGATCCGGAGACGGCGGCGAACGAGTATCTCGCGCGTTACTTCGACCGGATGAGCACGGCCAACGATCGCTTCGACGAGCCGGGCCGGGCGGGGTGGGAGACGGATCGCGGCGAGGTGCTGGTCAAGCTCGGTGAGCCGGACGACGAGCGTTTCGTCCGGCCGGAACGGCAGGGGGAGGTGCCACGCATCGAATGGGAGTACGAAGAATCGGTACCGACGCCGGCGCTGATCGTGTTCGAGGACGTCTCGGATTTCGGGGTATTCCGGATGACCCCCCGCAGCCGGCTGACGCTGCGTCGCGTGGCGGCCGCCGTCGCGGAGCAGGGGCTTCCGCGACAGAACACGCCGTGACCGGCGCTCGGTCGAAGGCGAAGACCGGGCCGACGGTGGGACGTTCGAGCTTCCTCGTGTTGGGGGCGGTCCTCGCCATGACGGCGTTGGTCGCGGCCGGCCCGCTCGCGGCCCAGGACCTTCCGCCCGAGTCGGGACTCCTTCCGACCACCCGTCCGTCGGACCCGGCCGAGGTGCTGCTGCGCGACGGCTTCGCGCTGACCGCCACGCGGGAGCTCACGAACCGGCTGACCACGGTGTCCGCCGAGGCGAGTCCCGAAGAGGTGCTCCTGGCCGCCCGCGCCGCGGCGTCCGCGCGGGCCTGGCCATCGGTGCTTCGCCTCCTGACCGAGCGTTCGTGGATCGACTCGGTCAACGCCGGCGAAGGCCGCCTCCTCCTGGCCCACGCGATCAACGCCGACGGGGATCCCCGCTCGGCCATCATCTCGTTCGAGCGCGCCCTGGCGTCGCAGAACGCGGCGCACCTGGCGCCCTCGAGCCGGGCGCGAATGGAGGCGCTCGTCGGGCTCGCCCAGGCGTACGAGCGCACGGGCCAGCACGCAGAGGCGGCCGCACGCTACGCGGAAGCCGCTACGGGCTACCCCTCGCTGGAACCGTGGCTGCTCCTGTCGGCGCTGCAGACGTCGGCGCGTGGGAACGACTCGCGGAGGACCCGTGAGATCGCGGACGCGGTGCGGAAGCACGAGGTCGTGCCGTCGGATTCGATCTGGATCGAGGTGGTCGAGAGCTACTTCGAAGCCGGAGAAACGGGTGTCGCGCTGCGGCTGGCCGACAGCCTGAGCAGCCGTACCGCCGCCACCATCACGGGACGCCGAATCGTCCCCGCCCTCCTCGCACGCGGTGACACGGCGGCGGCCCTCACCCGCGCCAGGCGCGCCCTCGACACCGGCGCGGCGGACGCCGAGACCGGCGACCTGCTCGTCGAGCTCGAGCCCGGCTGGCGGACCTACGAGGAGGTGGCCGAGGCGGACGCCCGGGCGCGACGCTCCGGGCGGGCCCTCCGCCTCTATCAGCAGGCCCGGGAGGCCGCGCCGGCCCCCGAGCGAAAGCGGTTGACGTACGAGGTCGCCTGGATGCGCTTTGCCCGTGGTGAGTACCGGTCGGTGGAGCCGCTCCTTCAGCAGTGGATCGACGGCCCGCCAGAGGCCACCGACGAGTTGACCGCGCGCGCTCTCTTCCTCGCGGGACGCGCCCGCTACCGCCGCGGGCTCTTGAGCGCCGCGGCCGAGGTGTGGCGCCGGGTGGCCGAGATCCCCTCGGCTCCCGACGGCGCCTTCGCCGCTTTCATGCTCGCGGACATGCACCATGACGCCGGCCGCACGGGGCAGGCGATGGACGCCTACGAGCGGACCGTCACTCGCTTCCCGAACTCCTCGTACGCCGGGACCGCGCTCTTCCGGCTCGGGATGCTGTCGATGCTGCGCGAGGATCCCGCTCGAGCGGTCGAGTACTTCGACACGTACCGCCGCCGCTCGCCGGGAGGGAACTGGTATCACGCTTCGATCTACTGGGGTGCCCGGGCTCGCGAGGCGGCGGGGGACACCAGCGCTGCGCACGCCCTCTACCGTGAGGCGCTCGGGTACGATCCGCTCGGGTACTACGGCTTGCGCGCCGGACAGGCCCTTTCGCTGGACCCGTGGGATTTCCTCGAGCGCCGCAGCATGCCGGCGGTTCCCACGATGAGCGACGCGCAGGTGGCACTCGTGCGCCGCATGAACGATCTCCGCAGCCTCGGCTGGCGGGAGCGCGGGCTGCGCGAATACTGGAACCGGGACCGCGCCGGCGAAGATCAGCGGAGCCGCCTCGCGCTGGCGCTCGGGCTCAACGAGAACGGTTGGAGCTGGCAGGGCACGAGCCTGGCGCAGCAGGTGCTCGCGGCTCGCGGAGGCCTGTGGAACGAGGCCCTCCTGCGGGCGGTGTATCCGCTCATCTACGCTCCGGTTCTCGAGCACGTGGCGGGCGAGGAGGGGCTGGATCCGTCGCTCATGGCCGCCGTGATCCGTCGCGAGTCCCAGTTCGACCGCGAAGTGCGCTCCTCGGTCGGTGCCACGGGGTTGATGCAGCTGATGCCGGCGACCGCGTCCGAGGTGGCACGCCGGGCCCAGCTGGCGGAATTCGAGCAGGAGCAGCTTCGGGTTCCCGAGATCAACATGACGCTCGGCGCGCGCTACCTGAGCGACATGCTGCGGCGCTACTCCGGCTCGGTGGCTCCGGCGCTCATCTCGTACAACGCGGGACCGCACCGATACGTGCGCTGGCGAGAGTATCCGGAGTTCCAGGCGGACGCGGAGCTGATGATCGAGCGCATCCCGTTCACGGAGACGCGGATCTACGTGAAGACGATCCTCGCCTACCGCTACATCTACCAGCGCCTGTGGGGGCTCGGAGCGGCCGGCGAGACCGGGCTGGCGGTCCGCTGAACCCGCCGAATTATTTGACGCGCTTTTCTTCGCAAGGTAGGATCGAACAGGTGGCCGATGCGCAAATTCCGGCCGTCCTCGAGGCCCGATTCATCAGGCCTCTAAGCCAGGCCCACATCCGATCAGGAGGCCCGTCGATGTCCAGAGGTCGCGTCAAGTGGTTCCACGATTCCAAGGGGTATGGATTCATAGAGGCGGAGGGCGGTGGGGAGGTTTTCGTTCACTACAGCGCGATCACGAACGACGGATACAAGACGCTGACCGAAGGCCAGGAAGTCGAGTTCGAACTTCAAGACGGAGACAAGGGGCCCCGCGCTCTCAACGTCGTCAAGCTCTGAATTTCAACCGCTCGCGTGTCCCCGCGGCCGCTCCATCCCGACCGGGGCGGCCGGTGAGGCCGACGTGAGCGACGCCGCACCGAAGACCCTCTTCCTCCTCGACGGGCATGCGCTCGTCTACCGCGCGTTCTACGCCATGATCAGCCGACCGCTCACCACCTCGAGTGGCGAGAACACGTCGGCCCCCTTCGGGCTCGCGCGCTTCCTCATCCGCATCCTCGACGACTTTCAGCCGGACTACATCGGGGTCGTGTTCGACGCGGGCGACAGTTACCGGACGGAGGTGTTTCCCGAGTACAAGGCAACGCGGGAGAAGATGCCGGAGGAGCTGGAGCTGTCGCTGCCGCGCTGCCGCGAAGTCGTCGAAGGTTTCCGGGTGCCGGCCATCGAGATCGAGGACTGGGAGGCGGACGACGTGATCGGGACCCTGGCCGCGCAGGCGGCCGAACAGGAGATCCGCACCGTCATCGTTTCGGGGGACAAGGACTTCTATCAGTTGATCGACGAAAACACGCACCTGCTGAATCCGGGACGCGGCGGCGCGGCGGGAATCGAGGAGAAGGAGGTCACCCCGGAGAACGCCACCGAGCGGCTCGGGGTCGATCCGGAGCACGTCACCGACTACCTGGCGCTGATCGGCGACAGTTCCGACAACATTCCCGGCGTCCGCGGCATCGGACCCAAGACGGCGCCGAAGCTGATCGAGAAGTACGGCTCGCTGGAGGAGATCCTCGCGCATGCCGAGGAGTTCGACTCGAAACGGGTTCGCAACGCGCTCACGGAATATCATGACGAGGCGTTGCTCTCGAAGCGGCTCGTGACGATCCGCCGGGACGCGCCGATCGATCTCGACCTCGACGCCCTGAAGCGGGAAAACCCCGACAGGGCGCGGCTTCGCGACCTCTTCCTCGAGCTCGAGTTCCACAGTCTGGCCCGCGACTACGCGCCGGAGGCCTCGGTGGACGTCGTGGACGAGGTCGGTGCGGACGAGTCGTCCGGCGGATCGTCGGAGGATGAAGGTGTCGAGCTCGAGGTCGTGACCGACCCGGCGCGGTTGCCGGAGATCGCCGAAGCGCTGGGCGCGGCGGAGGTGATCGGCCTCAGGACGCTGTCCGTCGGCGAGGGACCGGGGGCGCGACTCGTCGGCCTGGGCCTCGCCGCCCGGTCCGGCCAGGCCTGGTACCTCTCCTTCGCCCACGAGATCGTCGAGGCGCCGACGGACGCCGACGGCAACCCGGTGCTGGCGCTCGATGCGTCGGACACAGACCGAGAGGCCCCCAACCTCCCGCCGGTTTCGTCCGAGGAGCTGGCGGACGTACACGCGCAACTGACCGATCCGAACCGGCCGAAATGGAGCGGTGATGCGAAGCGTGACTTGCACGCGCTGCGGAGCGCGGGCGGAGAGCTCGTGGGCGTCACCTTCGACGCCTCGCTCGCGGCCTATTGCCTCGATCCCGGAAAGCGCCGCCACGAGCTGGAGCTGCTGTCACTCGACCGACTCGGGCGGCACGTGCCCTCCATCTCCGAGCTCCGCGGCTCCGGGCGCTCGGCGGTGGCGCCGCACGAGGTTCCGGCCGAATCGGCGGCGGCCCACGCCGCAGGCGGAGCCGCCGCGCTCCTCGAATTCGCGCCGACCATGCGCGAGGAGCTCGACCGCTACGAGATGACGCGGTTGCTCGAGGAAGTCGAGCTGCCGCTCGTCGAGCTGCTGGCCGACATGGAGCGGAGCGGAATCCGCATCGACCCCGAATTCTTCACCGAGCTCGACCAAAAGCTGTCACGCGATCTCGAGCTCGTTCGCGACGAGATTTACGCGATCGCGGGCGGGGAGGTGAACCTCCGTTCCGTGCCGCAGCTCCGGGAGCTGCTGTTCGAGCAGCTCGAGCTCCCCGTCGTGAAGCGCACGAAGACGGGACCCTCGACCGACGAAGCCGTCCTGACCGAGCTCGCATCACAGGGGCACGCCGCGCCCCGGCTGATCCTCGAGCACAGGGAGCTCGACAAACTCCGCTCCACCTACGTCCGAAAGCTCCCGGAGATGGTCGACGAGGAAACCGGGCGGATCCATACGAACTTCAACCAGACGGTAGCGGCGACCGGCCGTCTCTCCTCCAGCGACCCGAACCTCCAGAACATTCCGATCCGGTCCGCCCTGGGCCGTGAGATCCGCAAGGGCTTCGTGCCCGAGGACGGATGCCTGTTCGTGTCGGCCGACTACTCGCAGATCGAGCTCCGCGTGCTCGCGCATCTCAGCCGGGATCCGGCGTTCCTGACCGCCTTCCGGGAGGGGCGAGACATCCATCGCGAGACGGCCGCCCGAATCTTCGGCGTGGAGGCGGAGGAGGTGTCGCACCTGATGCGCGACCAGGCGAAGACGATCAACTTCGCGACGATCTACGGCCAGGGACCGGTGGCGCTCGCCGCGCAACTCGGGATCAGCCGCGAGGAAGCGAAGCAGTTCATCGACAACTACTTCGAGCGGTTCGAGGGCGTCGCCCGGTACCTGGAAGAGATGAAGGAGCTCGCGAAGACGCAGGGCTACGTCGAGACCCTGCTCGGCCGCCGCCGCTACATCCCCGAAATCCGTTCCCGCAATCCCGGGATGCGCGGATTCGGCGAGCGCACGGCGACGAATTCACCCATCCAGGGCACCGCGGCCGACCTGATCAAGCTGGCGATGATTCGCCTGCACGAGAAGCTGAGCGACACGTCTTCGCGCATGCTCCTGCAGGTGCACGACGAGCTGCTCTTCGAGACGCCGGAAACGGAAGCCGAGGAGCTGGGCCGCCTGGTACGCGAGGAAATGGAAGGCGCGATCGAGCTCGACGTGCCGCTGCGGGTCGACCTCGGGATCGGCGAGAGCTGGTACGAGAGCAAGGGCGGGTAGATAGCACGACCGACGCGTTGATTCTCCCACCTGACCGCGTGTCCGCGCGCTAGCCGCAGACGTACCTACCGGGAGGCGGGGCGTCTCCGGAGCGCGCCTCGGCGAGCGTCGTTCAGCTCGACGCCAGCGCGCGCAGGAGATGCCCCGCCGTCTCTAGCCCTCCGCCTTCTCCTTAGCCCGCGCGCGGAGGATCAACCGGCCGGCGGGCGACGCTTCCTCGGTCCAGTCGATCATGTGCTCGGAGGGTGCGGCCAGCGCCGCGATGATCGCCATGATGAAGAACACGCCCGTACTCATGAACATCCAGGCGCCGGGCACGACGCCGACCGCGGCGCGATCGACCATGACCACGAGGTTCGAGACGGGCTCCGGTGAGGCCCACAGCTTCAGGAGCCAGGCGAGAAGCACGATCGTGAACAGCGGCCCGTAGTTCCGCCGGATGCGATATCCGGCCGCTTGAAAGAGGCTGATCCGCGGCCGGGTGCTGGCGAGGTGGTCGGCGATCTGCGCCAACCCCGCGGCGGCGGGGGACATCGTCTCCCCGTCTTCCTCTTCGCTCTCGCCAGCGCGGCCTTCGCCGCCGGCGCCCGGCGCCTCTCCGCGAAGCGCGGGCGCGATGACGAACTGGTGCAGCGAACGAATCCGCACCTCCCAGACACGGTAGATCTGGTAGCGCCTCGACTCCATCACCAGGAAGAGGAACGTGAAAACGAGGGCCATGAGGAGGACGTAGTGCGGCGCCTGGGCCTCGCCGAACGCGAAGGTGATGACGGCGGCGGTCGTCACGACCGCCCAGTTCGTCGTCGCGTCCAGGCGCTGGCGCCACACGTCGGCGTGCATCACCGAGGCGCGGTAGAAGTGGGCCAGCAGCGTCGTGTCGTGCGCCATGCTCCTTCCCTCGCGAAAGCTGCGAAACGGCGTCGGCGAATCTACTATTTCGTGGAACATCTACGTCGATTCACGAGGAAGCAACGGAGTCTGCCGGTCCCATGCCATTCGACACCGCGTTCACCCTCGGCGTTCTGGTCGCCGTCACGATCGCGCTCGCCCTCGAGATGCTGACGCCCGAGACGCTCCTCCTGGGGGCGCTCGCCATCCTGGTGGTGGGCGGGATCATCGATCTGCAGACCGCGTTCGCCGGATTCTCGAACCTCACGCTCGTCGCGATCGGGTCGCTGTACGTGGTGGCGGCGGGACTGCGCGACGTGGGGGCACTCGACCGGGCGTCGCACCTTCTCTTCGGCCGTCGGGACCACGGCCCGGAACGCACCCTCCTCAGGATGACGCCGATCGTGGCCGTCACTTCGGCCTTCCTCAACAACACCCCGGTCGTGGCGATGGGCGTTCCGTCGGCTCGCGGTTGGGCGCGGAGGAACGGGGCGCGGATCTCCAAGCTGCTGATGCCGCTCTCCTTCGCTTCGATTCTGGGCGGTCTGTGCACCGTAATCGGGACGTCGACGAACCTGGTCACCGACGGGCTCCTTCGCTCACGCGGCTTCGAAGGACTCGGCTTCTTCGAGCTCGCCTGGATCGGTCTGCCCTGCGCTCTCGTCGGGTTGGCCTACCTCGTGCTCCTGGCTCCGCGCATTCTGCCGGACCGGTCGGATGTGAGAACCGAAGAGGAGAGGGAGCGGCGCCATCTGCTCGAGGTGAACGTAGAGGACGGATCGAGCCTGATCGGCCGCACGGTCGCGGATCTCGACCTGTCCGAGCTGCCTGGGCTCACCCTGCGCCGCATCGAGCGAGGGCCGCGGACGCTCGAGCCCGTGGCCGAGGCGGAGCACCTGACGAGCGGTGATCGCTTGCTGTACTCCGGGACGGGGCATCCCGGCGAAAAGACCATGGTGGCGGGGGAGGAGGCCACCCTTCGGACGCCGGAGGAGCGCGAGCCGGGCGACGAAGGTCCGGAGCTCCACCAGGCGGTCGTTCCCTCCGGGTCTCGCTTCGTCGGCGCGACGATCGCGGAGGTCGCGTTTCCGGAGCGCTACAACGCGGCGATCACTGGCGTCCGACGTGGTGGTCGACGCCTCGAGGAGCCGTTCGAAGACGTTCACCTTCGACCGGGCGACACCCTGATGCTCGACACCGGCGCCCGCTTCCGGGAGACGTTCGAAGACAGCCACGACATCTACGTGGCCACGGAAGAAGGCGGCGAAGGCGCCGTGGAGGAGGCGGTCGCGTACGACGAGCCGGCCTGGAAGGCGTGGACCGCGGCGTTCATCCTCGGGGGAGTCGTCTCACTGGCCGCCACCGGCACCGCCCACATCGCTCTGGCGTCGCTCCTGGGCGCCCTGGCGATCGTCGCCCTGGGCTTCGTCTCACCCGGCGAGGCGCGCGAGTCCGTCGACTGGTCGGTGCTGCTCGTGATCGGGGCCGCGATCGGCCTCGCCTCCGCCATGGACTCGAGCGGCGCGGCCGAACTGCTCGGTTCGACCGTGGTCGACGCCGCCGGCGGTTTCGGCAGCATCGGTCTGCTGGCAGGGCTGGTGCTGGCGACGATGGTGACCACGGGACTGATCACGAACAACGCGGCGGTGGCTCTCATGCTTCCGGTGGCGATCTCCGTGGCCGAGAACCAGGCCGCCGTCGACCCGCGGCCGGTCGTCCTGGCGGTCACCGCGGCCGCTTCGCTGGCCCTGTGGACACCGCTCGGCTACCAGACGAACCTCATGGTCTACGGTCCGGGCAACTACCGCTTCACCGACTTCATCCGACTCGGCCTTCCTCTCCAGTTGATCCTGGCGGTCGTGATCGTCGTGACGGCGTCGCTGCTGTGGTTCTGAGGGGGAACGTGTCCTCCGCGCGCTGGCGTCGAGCGAACGGCGCTCGCCGAGGCGCGCTCCGGACATGTTCCCCCTCTCGGGAGGGCCGATGGACGCTCAGGGGGACGGCGCGCTCCGGATGGGTGTCACCTTCGGGAGAGGCGCCCAACGGGATCGGTGCCCAGCCTGTTTGCATCGCTCACCGAATAGCTCGCGGCACCATTCCGTCGCCCGGCCCGGCCGTTCCCCGTCGTAGGAACCCCATGGGACGAGGCTGAGGGGAAGCAGGGAGGCGCGCGTCTGGAGCGCGCCTCGGACGCGCCGTCCAGCGTCCGCCAGCGCGCGGAAGACGTGCGACTCCCTGGGCCCGGAGCTCTCTCCTAGAGCGGTGACTCGAATTGAGGGTTCACCGACAGCGCCCATTCCCAGACGCCGTCGTCCAGGCCGCGGACCACGTCGACGCGAACGAGGTCGTAGAGGATCGAGATCCCCCCGCCGAGAGCGGGGCGGAGGCCGCCGGAATCCGGTGTTTCGTAATCGAGAGGCTCGTCGAAACGCGGATCGTCGATGGTCGCGATCTCCTCGTCCTCGTGGCTCCAGTTGCTCCAGCCGAGCGCGCCCAGCGCCCGAACCCGGATCCAGGGATGGAGGACGCTTCGAGACAGCGCCAGGTTCAGAAAGGCGACCTGCTCGCCGTTGAAGCGCCGATACTCGTACCCGGGAACCGTGCCGCGTCCGCCGAACCGGAGCATCCGCTGCAGCGGAGGGTCCCCGGTCGAGAGGCCCAAGCCTCCGCGGCCCTCCCACGACCAGGTCGCGTCGGGCTCGGTGGGGGTGGCGGTGGCCTCGAGCACCCAGCGCGTGTAGTCGTAGCTGCCGAGTGTGGCGAGATCGGCGTCGACGCCGAGATGAATCTTCGATCCGAAGAGCGGGGTGAGCTGCCGGTCGTAGCCGACCGTGATCCGCGTGTCGGTACCGGGCACGATCGGCAGCACGGCCCGGACTTCCGTGTCGACGAGCGGAGCGAGATGCAGCTCGGCGCGCTCCTGGTCGGCGGTCGACAATGCGATCGACGCAGTGCCGCCGGCCAGCGGGTGGGTGGCGTAGGCGCGTCCACCGGATTCGAAGTAGGGGTCGAGGAAGTCTTCGCCGCGCAACAAGGCTCCTCCGGTCGAAACGAGCCCCGAGGCGGCGCCCCACGGCCCGATGTCGGCCGGTCGGTCGACCCAGCCCTCCACACCGATCCGAAGACCGCCGAAGCGACCCAGGAGATCCATCGAGCCTTCGAATCGTTCGGCGCCGAAGGCGTAGCCGCCGCGTCCGCTCAGCGTCCAGTGACCGTCGACGTCGAACCTGGCGCCCATGCCGGCGAACAGGCCTTCCGCCCGACGGACCCGGATCACGGACGAGAGGCTCGGGGCGTGCAGGCGCAGCCGCGACATGCCCCCGAGGTAGCGGCCACGGACCACCGCGACGGCGTCGGACCGGATCTTCTCGAACAGCGCGGAATCGGCCTTGAGCAATTCGGGCTCGCCGTGCATATCCCAGGTTCGCCAGCCGACATATCGCCAGAGGCTCTCCGCCGGTGCCGCGCGGACCCGGTGTCCGACGGGAACCCAGGCGTCCTTCGGCGGATCGAGGTCCCAGCTCAGCACGCGGAAGCGCGTTCGGATCGTGCCGCCGAACGGAAGATCGAGAAACCGCATCTGCCGCCTGACCTCGGTGTACTGCTCGGCCGGCAGCCAGTGACGATTGCTCACGAGGGCGTTCTGCAGGTCGACACTCACCGAGCGCACCGTCGGGTCCACGTACGCCGAAGGGGTGAAGGTGACGGCGAGACGGACGACGGCGAAGGACTCCCGCTCGAGGTCGATCGTTCCGACCACGCCGGCGCTGTCCCGGTGCAGGGGGCGGACCTTCAGCCGATACAGTTCGGTCAGGTCGTCGTTGACGAGAATGCTCAGCGAATCGACGAGCCGGTACTCGTAGAAGCCGGGCGCCTCCGGGGCGACGGGGTTCAGGACGTCGCGCACCTCGTCCCCGTCACCGATGTGGATCCGGTTGCCGAAGTTCTCCACCACGAGGCTCAGGTGATCCACGTGGTACTTGACCGTCGTCGGCATCCAGCTCGCGTGGCGCCGCCCGATGATCGTCTGCAGCGAGCCGACGCCGCGCCGCCACCGAAGTTCGAGGGCGATTCGGTCCGAGCGCACGGCCTGATCGCGCAACTCGTCGCCGTATTCGGCGAGGTAGTGCACCTGTCCCTCGGCGTACGCGCTGAACCGTTCGAGGTCCTGGCGGCCCCGGTGGCGCGCCGCGATCGCCTGTCGAACGATTCGAAGGGTGCGCGCGTCGTTCCAGCCCTCCTCGCGCGGATCGGAAGGCTCCTGCGCGGAGGCCGACGAAGACGTCAGCACCGCCACGACGAGTACGAGCGCGGCGAGAGGAACGAGGCAGCGGGGGCGGACGCGGGTTGATTCAGTCACGCCTCGGGATACAGGCGAGAGGACGCGGGGTTTCCTGCGGCCCCCTGCAATGTGGGGGTGCCGCTCAGTCGCTTCCGAAGAGATCTTCCTGGTCGCGCCCCTCCGCGGAGGCGTCGCCCGGATTGCCTGACGGGTTGCGCAGGTCTCGCAGCCGGCGGATCCATCGGTCGAGATCGACGCCGCCCTCACGCTCGACCATGCGGCGGAGCACCGGCGGCAGGTCCTCCAGTTCGGCCAGCAGGTCGTTCAGTGCCTCCGACAGCTCGCCCACCCGGGCGGCAGCGTCCGGTTCGTGGGCCATGTCGCCGAGAATCGTCTGCTCCGAACGCGAAGCGACGACCGGTTCCTCGCGGGTCGCGACGTACACCTCGGTTCGGCGCCCGGGCCCACGTCCGTTCTCGATGGGCAGCAAACCGACGATGTGGTCGGAGCGCCAGTACTTGCCGTATCCGAGGAAGATCATTCGAGCCGGTCGGATCTCCACGTTCTCTCTCCTGGCTTCTCTGATTCTGACGACTGCCGAATGATGTCCGGGACGACGGGACGGGGCAAGCGCGGACCGGTCGCGGCCGGATGTTCGCCCGGCGTCACGGAGTGCCCGGGCTGGACACGCCGCCGGTCAGCGCGCAGCGTGCGCCCATGAGTCCATCCGACGACGGCCGGACCGTACGCGATCCGCTCTGGCAGAACATCCGGCTCGACGCCGCGGCCGCCGCGATCGTCGACACCCCGGAATTCCAGCGCCTCCGACGGGTGAAGCAACTGGGCTTCGCGCACCTCGTGTACCCCGGCGCGATCCACACGCGCTTTCTGCACGCCCTCGGGGTCTATCACCTTACGGGTCGGGCGATCGAGGCGCTGCGCTCCCGGGGCGCGCTGGCGGCGCTCGACCCCGGGGAGGCGGCGGGCGTCCAGATCGTCCGGCTGGCCGCTTTGCTGCACGATGTCGGCCATTACCCGTTCTCCCATGCCATGGAAGAGCTCGAGGCGACGGCGATCCCCGGACACCATGAAGAGGTGGCGGGCCGCTTCCTCGCCGCTCCCGGCATCCGGCACGTGCTCTCCGAAGTGGCTCCCGGGGCCGCCGGACGCATAGGCGATCTGATCCGTGGACGTTCCGACCATCCGCTCCAGGGCCTGGTCTCGGGCTCGCTCGACCTGGACAAGATCGACTACCTGCGCCGCGACTCGATGTTCTGCGGCGTCCCCTACGGAGCCGTGGACGTCGACCGCCTCCTCGAGTCGCTCACGCTGGCGCGTGAAGATCCGGGCGCGCCCCTCGAGATCGCGGTGACGGAGAAGGGGATCAGCGCGCTCGAGTCGCTGCTCTTCGCCAAGTACCAGATGTTCCGCAACGTCTACTGGCACCA
>CAZOEX010000029.1:0-15746 GCA_964578925.1 uncultured Gemmatimonadota bacterium
GCTCACTCCGTGGTCGGAGGCCCCGTCCAGCGGAACTTCTGCCGCGAGCAAGCGGCGCAGGGCGTTCGCCAGGGCGACGCGGGACGGGTAGAGAAAGGCGGCGTGATACAGCCCCGTGGCACGACGGGGAGGTGGCTCGCCACCCTCGCTCTCCCACGTGTTGAGACCGACGTGATGGTGGTAGCCGCCGGCCGACAGGAAGGCGGCCGAGTCGCCCATCCGCTGGGTCAGCTCGAACCCGAGGACATCGCGATAGAAGGCGATCGATCGCTCGAGGTCGGACACCTTGAGGTGGACGTGGCCGACGCGGACGTCGGGGTCGATGGACGGATCGGGTTCGGTCATGGCTGGGCTCCTGTGGGAAGCATGGGAGCCCCAACGTACTGTCGCGGCGTCCGACGGCGTATCGTCCACGTCTCGTCTCTCCCTTCATCCGGCCCGCCGCCGGTGATACTTTGTGGGCCGCTCGACGTCCGACGCCACGCAACCACGACCGGAGATCTCAGCATGGCTTCGCAGGATCCGCAAGACGGCCCGACCGTCCTCGAGACGGGTGAGTTCTACTGCTCGAACTGCAAGAGCCGGCAGAGCTACGCGCTCAAGACGTCCCGCCCGACATCGCCGCCCTGGTACGCCCGGATCTTCTCCGAGGGTGACAAGGGCAAGTACGTCGAGTGCCAGAACTGCGGCGCCACGGCGGTGCCGGCGGTGTTGCAGGTGGCGGGTTCCGGGGCCGATGCTGACTACCTGAAGGGCATCCGCCGGGTCGCGATCCAGATGATGGCGGTGGACGGAGAGATCGCGGACGACGAGGTGACGGCGATCCAGGAGATGTACCTGCAGGTCACCGGCCACGACCTGGACGACGCCTCGATCCGCCGCGAGGCAGAGCGGGTGTCGGACGCCAGCATCGACGAGCTGGCCGACTTCCTGGGCGGTCTTTCGGAGGGCATGAGCGCCAAGGGGAAGGAGCTCATCCTCAAGACCGCCTTCTGGGTGATCGCGGCCGACGCCGAGTTCGACGAGACGGAGGCGAGCTTCATCTACCGCGTGGGCGGTGCCCTGGGCGTCTCGGCAGCCGACGTGCGTGTGCTGATGGATCGGCTGATGTAGGGGAGGCCTCACACAGCGGGCCGCCGGCGACCGGTTCGTGACAACGGAGGCAGGCGCTGTAGCGGTCGGCTTTCCCCTTCAGCCCTTCATGTCGAGACGGCCGTTCACCGTCCCGCCCTCTTCCAGCTCGATTACGGGAGCCTGGACATCCGCTTCGACCTGGCAGCCGTTCTTGAGCCGGACGGCGTCTTTCGCTGCGATCTTGCCAGAAATCTTGCCGCTTGCAACAACTTCTTGCGCTTCGATACCGCCCTCGACCTCGCCGCTCGAGTCGACGACGACGCGGCCGGTCGTGGACACCGAGCCTTCGACCCGGCCCTCGATCCGAAACTCGCCCTCACCGGTCACGTCACCGATGACCGTCAGCCCGCCGCCAAGCACGGAAACGGTGCGCGACTGCGCCCCTCCGAGTCTGCCGTTGGTCCCGCGCCTGCTCGTTCCGACCTCCGGAGCGTCCTCCGCGGTCTCCGGGTTCTTCGATGCGATGTTGAGCATGTGATCCGCGCCCCTCTCCGGTTGATCTGCCGTCGCCGGCTCTCGGGTGTCCGGCCGCGCGGGAGAGATACTGCAAGTTTCGGACGCCGATGCGTTCCTCCAGGTGACACCTACCTGCACGAGGCGGTCGGAACGGTCATGGCCGACTGGCGCGTCGAGAACCCACAGCCGATCGGTCATGAGCCGCGGGACTCCAGGTACTCGCGGCCCTGCTCCATCAGACGGACGAACCCGTCTTCGTTTCCTTCGGCCACGAGCCGACGCAGGCGATGCACGGCGTCACGCAGCGCGTCGAGAGGCCGCAGTCCGAAGTCGTTGAGGCGCTGGATCTCGTAGTAGAGGTGCGGGTTCTCGCGTGCCACCGTGCTCGACACACGAAGTTGGGCGTCGAAGGTGGTCGAAGAGATACGCCCCAGGCGCGGCGCGATCTCGCCGCTCTCGGACAGGGCCGTGAAGAACGCGATGTTCAGGGCGTGGGAGAGACCGAGCACGTACGAGATGAGCCGGTCGTGGTCGTCGAGGCCCATGTCGAGCTGCTCGACCATCGTGGCGTTGAACAGTTCCTTCGCCTCCGCCGTCGCTTCTTCGGAACCCACGTCGACGAAGATCAGATGGCGGCCGGAAAGCAGCTCCGTGTCGGGACCGAACATCGGATGCAGGGAGGTGACGCGGCAGCCCACTTCGGCGAGCGCGGTGAGTCCGTCGCGTAGCGGCGTCTTGAGCGAGCCGATGTCGAACACGAGTCCTGCGGGTGGCGCATCGGCAAGTTCACGGAGGATTCGCGCGGAGACCGCGAGGGGCGTCGCGACCACCACGACGTCGTGGGCGAGGCGACCGTCGCGCACGGCGTCGCGCCAGGCGGCGTACCGGCCGGGTCCCGGCTCCGCCGCCGGATCCGCGATGTCGACCGAGAAGCCCTGCGAGGAAAAGAAGTCGGCGAACCAGCCACCCATCTTCCCGGCGCCGCCGATCACGAGGACCTCGCGGCCGTCGCCCCTGCCCTCCGCCGCGACGCGATGCCGCTCCTGGCTGGTGAGCGAGGACCGGATGAGCGAACGAAGGACACCCTCGGCGAGATCGGGGTCGACGGAGAGAGATCGGGCGTAGCTCCGGGCCGTCTGGAGCACTTCCTTCTCGCGCTCGAAATCGCGGGTGGCCCTGCCGGTGGCGATCTTGTGCCGGCTGATCTCGCCGACGATTCGCTGCCGTTCGGCAATCTGCTGCAGGATCCGGCGGTCGACCGCCAGGAGGTCGTTTCTGAGGCTCTCGAGGCTCATGGGTCGTCCTATCCGTCTGCTGTCGTCAGAAATGCGGCGATGAGGTCGTCACGTGATCAAGTATCCCGTCGACACGCTACGGATATCGTAGCGACCGCCGCGCGATCGGCATAACGTCGGGATTCCCAACGGTTGCACGCATCGACAATCCAGGATACGCCGTAGTGTGCTGATTCGGTCTTCGAGGGCATCTCAGCGGGGTCCCGACAGGCTGGGTGCTCTACAGGCCGTTTCTTGCTCGAACGACCCGTGTGACGCCAGATTCACTGGTGGTGAGGATGGGTTGTGGGCAACGAGGCCCTTTGAAGGACTGACCCGTGGTGGACTGTTATCGCCGCGACCTCCCCCCTGATCGCGGAAGCTTCCAGCGAACAAGCAGTGGCCGATGAAAAGGTCTCCGTAACCGTGAGTCTCGATTCGACTCACCTCGCCCTGCTGCATGAGGCCGGCCTCGAGTTCAACTCCACCCTGGAGCTGGACGAACTTCTCCCCCGCGTCTTCGAGCGCGTCGTCGAAGACCTCGATGCGGAAGCCGGCTCGATGTGGCTTCGCCACGGCGACACCCTAGTGTGCGAGATTGCCCGTGGGCCCGTCAGCCAACGAATCCAGGGCATGGAGCTGCCGTGGGGCGCGGGTATCGTGGGGGACGTGGGCCGGCGTGGTGAGCCCGAACTGGTCGAAGACGCCCGGGACGATCCGCGTTTCGTTCATCAGGTCGACGAGGCCACGGGCTTCGCGACGCAATCGATGGTCGCCGCCCCGCTGATCGCCAAGGGCGACGTTCTCGGCGTCTTTCAGCTGATCAACAAGCGGTCCGGGGACGGCCGATTCGATGAACGGGATCGCGACCTGCTGCAGGCCCTCGCCTCGACGGCCGGCCTGGCCCTGCACAATGCGCAGCTGCACGATGCCGAGAAGCGGGCGCGCGATCTTCGGACCCTTCTCGACATCAGCCACGAGGTCACCTCGACGCTCGACGTGGACCGTCTCGTCATGTCGGTCGTGAACCTGGGAAGCCAGGCGCTCGCCTACGATCGGGCGGTGATCGCGCTCGACGAGCGCGGTGAGCCGGTGGTGAGGGCGATCTCGGGGGAGGAAACGGTCGATCGGAAGGCGGAGGACACGCGAGAGCTCGCCCGTTTGATCACCTGGCTTCTCGAGCGGGGCGAGGTGACCTACGTGGCGGACGTGGCCGATGACTCCGAAGTCGCCACGGGCTTCCGGAACGCCTTCGGGGCGTACATGGAGCGCACCGGCGTGCGCTCGTTCTGCCTCATCCCGCTCGCGGACGAGGAGGGCCGCCTCGGTGCGTTCTACATGGAAGCCGTCTCGCCGGAGTTTCTGGGTGAGAGCGGGCTCGAGGCGGCCGGCCTGCTCGCGAACCAGGTTTCGGTCGCGCTCCGCAACGCGGAGCTCTACAGCCAGGTTCCCCTGATCGATCTCTTGCAGCCGATCGCCGCCTGGCGTCGGCGTCTCTCCGGCTTCTCGGGCCGCAATCTGCTGACGCGGTACGGCGTGCCCGCGCTGCTCTTCCTCGCGGTCGTTCTCTTCCCGATCCGCGAGCGTACGAGCGCGGTGGAGGCCGAGCTGCTGCCCGCTGCCCGCATGCCGCTGCGAGCCACGGTTGGAGGGCTCGTGACACAGGTCGTGGTGGATGAAGGAGACGAGCTTCGGGAGGGCGACTTGCTGGCGATGCTGCGCGACGACGAGCTGAGCATCAGCCTCGCCGAAGCCCGGACCGAGCACGCGACCGCCGTCCGAACGGCGGCGACGGCACGAGCGCGGGGAGACGAATCCCGTGCGCGGGTCGCCGAGATCACGGCCCGCGAGCTCGCCGGCCAGGTCGATCTGTTGACCGACCAGCTCGCGCGCACCGAGTTGCGTGCTCCGGTGGACGGTGTGGTGCTGACGATGCGCCCGTGGGAACGGGTCGGCGAATGGCTCGACGCGGGCGACACCTTCGTCCTGCTCGGCAGCACGAACCGGCTCGAGCTCGAGGCGCGCATCCCCGAGCGACACATCGACCGGGTGCGTGTCGGAGACAGGGTGCGACTGAAGGTCATCTCCCGGCCCGAGCACACCTTCGTCGGCGAAGTCACCCGGATCGCTCCGCAGGCTGAAGTCGGCGAGGCGACGGATGGGGCGGGATCCACCTTCGTCGTCCGGGCCGGAATCGACAATTCCAGGCAACTGTTGCGTCCGGGAATGGAGGCGCGCGCCAAGATCGTGGGGGAGCGACGCCCGGTGGGCTGGCTCATCATCCGCCCGCTGGTGGAGTGGATGCAGCTCCGCTTCTGGCGATGAGAAGAGGCGACGAGGGAGCGACTTTATGACCAGATGGCTGTCGATCTCGATCCTGCTGGCGACCGCGGGCCTGGTTACCGGCTGCGCCGAGGAGATCCGCTCCGAGGCTCCCGATTCTACCGGGGAAGCGACACGGCCCACGACCACTCTGGCCGCTGCGGTTCCCGAGACCGAGCCCCCCCGTACCTTCGATACGCATCTCTATTCCGAGCGAGACGCCGACCTCTACAACCGGCTGATGGTCGAGGAGACGGCCGGTGGTGGGATTCCGGTGACGGCGATTCACGTGGAGCTCGGGGATCGGGTGGAAAAGGGTCAGCTGCTCGCGACGCTCGAGGACGCCGACGCGCGGCTCTACGTCGAGGCGGCGGAGCCGAAGGCGGAGGTGGCGGCGGCGAACCTCCGCCGTATCGAAGAGCTGCGGAAGACGGGTGCCGTGTCCGAGGCCGAGCACGAGGCGGCCGAGTTCGAAAGCCGGACGGCGGCGGCGGCGCTCGAGCAGGCGAAGCTCAACCTGTCGCGGACCCGGATTCGGGCGCCGTTCAGCGGAGTGGTGTCCCGGCGCTACGTCCGGGTGGGCGATGTAGTCAGTTACGAGACACCTCTGTTCCGCGTCACGGCGCTGGCTCCGCTCCGGGCCCGGCTGCTGGTCCCCGAAGCGGACATCGATTCATTCCGGAAAGGCGCACGGTTGCGCGTAACGGCGGCCGACGGCACAAGGGGCACGGCCGAGGTGATCATCGTGAGCCCTACGATCGACGCGGGCAGTGGGACGCGCGAGGTCATAGTCCAGCTCACCGAAGTGGGGGACTTCCGGCCAGGCGCATCCGTGACCGCCGAGTTGATCGAGGAGCCCTCTTGAAGTCGGCGCTCGACTCGCGGCCGAAGCTCCACCCCGACGTCAAGATCGTGCGGCGGGAGGTCCGCGGGAAGGTCCACTACATCGTGCGCGAGCCCGTCGACCGCAAGTACTACCAGTTCGACGACGTGGTCGTCACCCTGATGCGGCTCATGAACGGCGAGCGCACACCCGAAGAAATCGCGGACGGTGCCGCCGATACGCTGGGAGCCCGTCCGGCGCCGGGTGTCGTGGCCGACTTCGCCCAGAAGCTCAAGCGCATGGGAATCGTCGAGCGCTCGCCGGCCGAGCAGCATCTCATGCTACAGGAGAGGCTCCGCCAGAAGCGCAAGATCCGGAGCCGACAGCGCACCCAGGGTTCGATCCTCCGTCTGCAGTTCGCGTTCGGAGACCCCGACGAGGCTTTCGGGCGACTGCAGCGGGCGCTCCACTGGATGTGGACGCCCGGTTTCGTTGCCGTGTCCGCGCTCTTCTTCGCCACCTACGGCATCGTCACGGCCTTGAAGTGGGACGACGTCGCCCGCGGGACGATCGATTTGTATACCCTGAACGGCATCGGGCCGTGGGACATCGTTCTGCTCGTCGCCATCACGGTCGTCATCACGATCATCCATGAGCTCGGGCACGGTCTGACCACGAAGGCGCTGGGCGGGGAGGTTCACGAATGGGGCGCCATGCTGCTCTATTTCTCTCCCGCCTTCTATTGCGTGACCGACGACGCCTGGACGTTCCAGAAGCGGGCGGATCGTCTCTGGACGACCTTCGCCGGTCCCTGGATCGAGCTGATGACCGCCACCGTGGCGGGCGTCGTCTGGGCGGTGACCGAGCCCGGTACCTTCGTGAACTGGGCGGCCTTTCTCTGGTTCCTGACCGGCGGAATTTCGTCGATCTTCTCGAACATGAACCCGCTGATTCCGCTGGACGGTTACTACGCTCTCGCCGACTGGCTCGAGATGCCGCGGCTGCGCGGCGGTGCGTTCGAGTACTGGGGCTGGTTGTTCAAACGCTACGCGCTGGCGGTTGACGCCACGGAACCGAAGGTGACACCGCGCGAGCGCCGGATTTTCCTCGTGTACGGAGCCCTCGCGTTCACCTACAGCATCTTCGTCGCGATCGTCGGGCTCCTCTGGCTGATCTTCATCTTCGGACGCTTCATCGGGCCCTGGATCTGGGTGCTCGTGACCCTGCTCGCGGTGAAGATGGTCCGGAAGCACGCAGGCCGGGCCCGGGCACTGGCCCTGGCTGCGAAGACGCGCTGGCAGGCGGGGTTCTTGAGCGGGCCGGCTGCCGGCCTTCTCGCGCTCGGAGTCGTGACGCTCGTCGCCCTGCCGTTCCTGCTCCCCTGGACCTACCGGGCGACCGGCGAGTTCACCGTGGAAGCGACGCCTCCGGCGCCGGTTCGCGTCCAGGTGGACGGGATCGTCGACCGGCTCCTGGTCGCCGAGGGCGACACGGTCGCAGCCGGTGCGCCGCTTGCGACGCTGTGGAACCCGGCGCTCGAAACGGCGTTTCTCGACCGGCAGTCGGAGGCGCGACGGTTGAGGCTCCGCCGGGCGCGTGCCGAAGTGCAAGGAGACTTGAGCGGGGCCGCCGAAGCAGCGGCCACGCTGGCCCAGGTGGACGAGGAGCTGGAGGTCCTGCGAGCCCGCCGCGAGCGACTGGTCGTGCGGGCACCTGAGCGAGGTACCGTGATCGGGTATCGTCTGCGCGAACGGCAGGGCGAGCGGCTTCCCGAGGGCGCCGAGCTGGCCCGCATCGCTTCGCCAGACGGTCGGTTGGCCCGGATACGCGTACCGCTGCGCCGCGCCGGCGAGTTGCAGGTCGGCCAGGCCGCCGGACTCCGGCTCCTGGCCCGTCCCGATCTCGAGTTCCGGTCCAGGGTGACGTCCGTGGCGCCGGCCGCCGAAGACGGCACGGTGGAAGTGGTCGTTCCCCTCCCGGCCGGGAAGTGGGAACCCGCCCCCGGGATGAAGGGGGTCGCGAAGATCGTCACACGCCGGGCCACCGTGGCCCACGCGATCGCGCGTGCCTGGCGCCAGACAGTAAGGTTGGATCTGTGGCTCTGAACCGCCGACTCAAGCCGACCGCGCTTGCCGAGACGCTCCACGGGTTCGAGCTGTTCGAGGGAGTCGAGGAAGAGAGCCTGAACCGGCTCGCGACCCTGGCGCTCTGCCACGACTATCCCAAGAACAACATCCTTTGCTACCGGGGGGACCCGCCCGGCCCCGTGTTTCTGGTCGTGAGCGGCCGGGTGAAGATCATCCTGTCGAACGACGAAGGTCGGGAAGTCATCGTATCGGTGCTCAGTCCGGGCGGCATGTTCGGTCTCATCTCGGCGCTCGACGGCCTGGACCAGCTCGCGAGCGCGGTGACGGTCGAAACCGCGACGATCGCGAAGTTCCGGGGCGAGTCTTTCATTCGCTGGTCGAACAGCTCCGCCGGAGCCCGCGCGGCGCTCGTGCGCGAGCTGACCCGCCGCATCCGCGCGCTCAACGAGAAGATCGGGGCGCACGCCCTGATGTCCGCCAAGGACCGCCTGCTGTACACCCTCGTCGAGATCGCCGAGACGGAAGGTGAGCAGGATGCCGACGGCGCGGAGATCATCTTCACCCGTCCCACCCACCGGGAGCTGGCCCACCGGATCGGTTCGAGCCGCGAAGTCGTGACGCGTCTGTTGGCCGAGTTACGGGAAAGCGATCTGTTCGAGGCGGAGGACGGCCGCGTGATTCGGCTGCCCCTCTCGTCGCTGGTCCTCCGCGGAGAATGATGTGACAGGCGTCACAGAAGCGGCGTGTTCGGGGTCGCCGTCTGCGCGGAAGAGACGTCACGGGCGGTCGTGGAGCGGCATCACGGAATCGCGGCCCGGATCGCACGAACACGGCGTGAGGATCCTCCTATGCTCCCCCTCGCGCCGATGTGTATCATCGAACGTGTCGGCGCGGGGAAGAGATCCCCGCCACCAGGTGACCGGAAGCGGCACCACCACGAGTATCGAGGGAGGCATACCATGTCAGGGAGCAACGAGCCGATTCGCATCGAACTCACGGATGAGCAGAAAACCCAGATCAAGAACGCCACGGGCAAAGAGGCGAGCGCGATCGAACTCAGCGCCGAAGAGCTCGAGGAGCGCACGATGCCGCGCAAGGCTATGCCGCGTAAGGCGATGCCCCGCAAAGCAACGCCCTGACGACAGGCGGCTCGTAGCCTCTACTGCGCGCGGAGCGGGTCGACCCGCTCCGCGCGTTTCGCTTGGTACTCACCTCATCTCTCCGCCGCGTTATCGATGGACGACGCTCTGAGCTGCCCGGTCTGCGGTGCGACGCACCCGCCGGACGCCCGCTTCTGCTCCGCGTGCGGAGCACATCTCTCCTGGACGGTAGCCGAACGCCGCACGATCACGGTGCTGTTCGCCGATCTCTCGGGCTTCACGCGCCTTACGGAACAACTCGACGCCGAGCAGGTCCACTCACTGATCACCGCGTGGTTGGACCCCCTGTGCGAGGCGGTCTTACGGTGGGGCGGCTTCGTCGACAAGTTCATCGGCGACTGCGTGATGGCGTTGTTCGGCGCCCCGACGGCGTACGAGAACGAGCCGGAGCGTGCCGTGCGTGCAGCGCTCGACATGCACGCCGCGTTCAACGAAGAGGCGATCCTCGGCCACGCCGCGGCGGCCGGACTCCGGGACTATCGTCCGCGACTCAGCATCGGCGTGAACACGGGCGGCGTCGTAACGGGCATGTTCTCCAGCGGCGGTGCCTGGGACTATACGGCGGTCGGGGATACCGTGAACGTGGCGGCCCGGCTGCAGGGTATATGTGAGCCCGGAAGCGTGCTGGTCGGTGGGGCGACGTATCATCAGACCCGCCACCTGTTCGAGTTCGGCGACGAGCTGCTCCTCCAGGTCAAGGGACGCCAGGAACCGGTATTGGCCCGACCGGTTCTCGGGATGCGCGCCCGGCGTGGTCGCGTGCGAGGTTTCGACGATCGTCACACCCGGCTGGTGGGTCGCCGTGACGAGTTGGATCGACTGCGCGAGCTGTGGCGCGAGGCGAAGGCGGGAAGCTCACGCGTCTGTCTGCTGCTGGGCGCAGCCGGAATCGGCAAGTCCCGTCTCGTGGCGGAACTCGTCGCGGCCGAGCGGCTCGAAGACGATGCGGTCGCCCGCGGCCGGTCGTATCCCTACGCCAGTTCGACTCCGTGGGAGCCAATCGCGGAGCTGCTGCGCGATCTGCACGGGGTGGGGAGTGAACGCTCGGCCCCGGAAGCCGTGGAGGCGATCGTCGACCATGCTCCCCGGCCCTGGGCGATCGATGCCCGGGCGGCGCTCGGAGCGGTGCTCGGCAGTCCGGCGTCGGAGCTGGAGTCACTCTCGGAGCTGTCGCCGGAGGAACGCAGTGGACGACTGGCCGCCGCCGTCTCTCGAGCTCTCGAGGAAGGCATGCGCGGACCGACGCTGCTCGTGCTGGAAGATCTCCACTGGGCGGATCGAACGACGCTCGATTTTCTCAAGACCCTGGCGGACGCTCCGCTCCACGGCTCCGTGCTGCTCGTCCCGGTTTCCCGCCGCCCGCTTCCGTCTGAGCGGAGCCTGGTCGAGGTGATCGAGCGGTTCCCCTCCTTCCTCGAATTGCAACCTCTCGTGCCGCGCGAGACGGCGGAGCTCGTGGGGACGAGCCTGGGCGAGCATGCGCTATCCGAAGAGCTCCTGAAGATGATCCATGACCGTTCCGGCGGCAATCCGCTGTTCATCGAAGAGATCGTGAAAGTGCTGGCCGAAGAGGGTCGCCTCACGCGAAAAGACGGTGTGTGGAGAATCGCCGGAGAAGAGCGGACGTTCAGGATCCCTGACTCGATCGAGAGCCTGATCACGACGCGCATCGACGCGCTCGATCCGTCGACTCGGCGGGTACTTCAATACGCCGCCATCGTTGGGCGGCGGTTCTGGCCCGGCGTCGTGGAGGAAGCGCTGTCCCGGCGGGGAGTGGAGCCGGAGATGGAGAAGCTCATCGAAGCCGCGCTCGTCCATTCGCGCCCCGACTCCGCCGTGGCCGGCGAAACGGAGTACGCCTTCGAGCACCTCCTGTTGCAGGAGGTGGCCTACGCCGGGCTGCTGAACAGCCTTCGTTCCGAGATGCACGGAGCGGTGGCCCGCTGGTTGGAGGAGAACCTGCCCCGGGCAACTGCGGAATCGGACGACTGGATCGCCTACCACCTGGAGCGTTCGACGGAGCCGGCGCTCGCGCTCCCGTACCTGGAGCGTGCGATCACGAGCGCGAGGAGTCGCGGGGCCCTCCTCGACGCCGCGGTGCTCGTCGATCGGGCCCTGGCCGTGGCGGCGGAGGCTGCACAGGAGGCCCGATTTCACGGGATTTCCGAGGACATCGCTCGCGCGACGGGTGACGACGGTCGGAGGCTGGAAGCGATCGAGCGGCTCGCATCACTGGGAGAAGCGGCGAACGATCCTGCGCTGGTCGCCGACGCGACCTTGCGACGGGCCCGACGATCGCTGGACATCGGCGAGCTCGAGGAGACGCGCGTTTTGAGCGGAGAGGCGCTGGCGTCCTTCAAGAAGCTGAACGATCCCTCGGCCGAGGCGGATGCGCTAACCCTCCTGGGCCGGGTCGACCACCTGCGGGGTGCGTACGAGTCCGCGCTCGAACGCTATCAAGGGGCGCTGGTACTCGAGCGGAGCGCGGGTGACCGGCGTGGCGAGGCGGAGATCCTTCGGAGCCTCGGGCTGGCCGAAGTCGATTTCGGCCACTTCACGCGAGCGCTGGACTACTTCGACCAGGTGCTGGCGATCTACGAGGAGCTCGCCAGCCGGCCGGGGCGGGCCCGGGCGCTCGCGGATCGGGCCACCGCCCTTCGGTGGCTCGGACAGTACGACGATGCGGAGAATACGGCGCGGATGGCGGAAGACACGGCGCGCTCGTGCTCGTCTCGCAGCGCGCTGATCGAGGCGAAGCTGGCCCGTGCCGTCTCGATCGGTGCGGCCGGCCGGACCGAAGAGGCCAGGGGCTTGCTGCGCGAAGTCCTCGACGAGGCGCCCGGCCTTCGGCGTCCCTCGCTCGAGGCGCGCGCCTGGCTGGCGCTGAGCCAGCTGGAGTCGGGCTCGGCGGCCAGCGAGGCGGTCGGGCGGGCCCGGCAACTCGCGTCGAAGAGCGGTCTGATCGACATAGAAGTCTTCGGGCTCAGCCGTCTGGCGCAGCTGGCGCTCGAGTCGGGCGACCCCGAAGCGGCCGATCGGGCCTCCGCGCAGGCAGTCGAGTTGCTAGAGCAGCTCGGTGACATCCGGGGGCCCGACGAAGTCGTCTACTACACCCGCTCGCGGGCGCTCGCCGCGCTCGGTCGTCGGCGAGAAGCGAACGAAGCGGGCGCCAGGGCACGTGACATCATCCGGCGGACGGCCGCCTGCATCGAGGACGAGGAGCTTCGCCGTTCGTTTCTCGAGAACGTCGAGCCGAATCCCGCCATCATGGAGACCGTCCGGTGAGCGGGACGGGCCTCCTCCTCCTCGTGGCCCTGTTCGTGGCGCACGACCTCGGCGATTTTACGCCTCTCGCGACGGCGCGCATCCGCCGGGCCAAGGCGGAGGGTGGCCCGATGGGTCCGATTGCCCTCCATGCGGGGGTGCACGCGGTTCTCGTCGGGCTTGCGATCGTCGCCGTGGCGCCACCGGCCGCGTCGATTCTCGGAGTGGCCGTGGGGGGCGAGTTCGCCACGCACTTCGCCATCGACGCGACCCGCGCCCGCATCGGGGCGCGTATCCCGGCCCTCTCGAACTGGCACTCGAATCCTTTCTGGTGGGCGCTGGGCCTCGATCAGCTTCTCCACGGACTGGTGCTCATCGGGATCGCGTTTCTGGTGCTCGGTACGTGATCGGTACGTGATCGGTACGTGCCTCCCGGCACGTCCGCTGGCCGCTCCCTGCGGCGCACCGTACTCTCGGCACATGATCTCCGATGCCGACGGTTCCCACGACATCCCTCTGAACCTCGAAGAGTTCGAGCGTCTGGCCGCCGAGCGCCTCCCTCGGATGGCCTACGATTACTACGCCGGCGGTGCGCGCGACGAGGTGACGCTGCGGAAGAACCGGGCGGCCTACGAAGCCCTCGAGCTGCGCTATCGCGTCCTGCGCGACGTCGGTGACCGCGACCTGTCGATTTCGCTCTTCGGCCGGCCGGTCTCGATGCCGGTCCTGCTGGCGCCCACCGCCTTTCACCGCCTCGCATGCGACGAGGGTGAAGTGGCCACGGCCCGCGCCGCGGCCGACGCCGGCACGACGATGATCCTGAGCACGCTGTCGACGCGCCGAATGGAGGACGTGGCGGCGGCGCAGATGGCCGCGAGCGGAGAGGCGCACGTGCACCCGCCGTGGTTCCAGCTCTACGTCTATCGCGACCGCGGTGCCACCGAGGAGCTGGTACGACGGGCGGAGGCTGCGGGCTTCGGAGCGCTCGTACTCACCGTGGATGCCCAGCTCTGGGGCGTGCGGGAGCGCGACGTCCGGAACCAGTTCGCCCTACCGGAGAACATCACGATGCCGAACCTGTCGGGCGGGAAGACCACCCTCGGTCGTGTCGAAGGCAACTCCGGCCTTGCCGCCTACGTCGATGAGATGTTCGACCCGTCGCTCACCTGGGGCGCCATCGAGTGGCTGGCCGGGATCACCGACCTGCCCGTGCTCGTGAAGGGCATCGTCCATCCCGAAGACGGCCGCCTGGCCGTCGAGCGCGGCGCCTCCGGCGTCGTGGTGTCGAATCACGGCGGCCGTCAGCTCGACACGTCGATCGCGACGATCCGCGCCCTGCCCGACGTGGCGCTAGCCGTGGACGAGGCGCTCGCTCAGCTCGGACGTGACCGGACCGAGTTTCCGGTGCTCGTGGATGGTGGAGTGCGGCGGGGAACCGATGTCGTGAAGGCCCTCGCCCTCGGTGCGGACGCGGTCTGTGTCGGTCGACCGGTGCTATGGGGCCTCGCCGTCGCCGGCGAGGTGGGAGCCCGCCACGTGCTCGAACTCCTGCGCGAGGAGATCGACCTTGCCATCGCACTTTGCGGCGGATGCGCTCCGGCCGACATCCGGCAGATGGGTCGGAGCCTGGTCGGGGAGACCGGGCCCGCGTCGTCTGGTTGACGTCTCGACCGAAGTTCAGCCGGACGCGCACTCCTCGATTGGCCGGGCCCGCGATCGTCCTTCCGCGATGGCGGACGTGAAGCAGTCGATCGTCGCCCCGGCGTCCCGGGTGCCGCTACAGAGGTTCGAGGCGTCCTGCCAGGTCCAGCGAGTGGATCCGGGTCGTGGTTGTCGCGATCGGCGATCTCGGCGTTGCCCGGAAAGCGGCTCGGATCGCGGTCGTCGCAGTCGTCACCGCCAGAGTCTACGGATGCGTGGCCGTCGCCATCGGCGTCGGTCTGAGCGGCAGCGGGGAGGGGAGGGCGAGGAGGAGAAAAAACGCGGCGACGATCGTCAGCGCACGCAGAACCATCAAGACTCCCGAATTGAAAGTCACATCTTAAAGCTGTGTTGGTAGATCCGGGAATGCGAGATCCGGCGGGGATCCCGCCGGCCGCCGGACGCTCAGAGACGTCCCGGAGCCGGCGGGTGCCGGAAGAGAAGCTGGATTACTCCTCGGTCATCGCGTCTTCGGCCTCACCTGCGGCCTCTTCCATTTCGGCCGCGGCCGTGTCGGCCATCTCGCCGGCCTCTTCCATCGCCGTGTCGGCCATCTCGCCGGCCTCTTCCATGGCCTCGCCGGTCTCGTCCATCATTTCGCCGGCCGTCTCGTCCATCGTGCCGCCTTCGTCGGCGGGCTGGCAGGCGAGCGCCGTGACACCCGCGAGTAAGACGGCGAACGAAGCGATGCTCTTGATGCGCATATGATCTCCTGTTCTGCGGTTGAGGAGTGATCGTCGAGAGTGTTCTCGACGCAAGAATAGCTTCATGCGTGGGCCATTATATGGTGTCCGGGCCATGAAATGGAAATCTGCCGCGGTTTTCGGGCCCGCGCGTCGTCGCTTCAGTCCGCTGGCGCGATCCTCCACAGCTCGCCGTTGCGCTCGTCCGTAACCACGTAGAGGGCGCCGTCGGGACCCTGGCGTACGTCGCGGACCCGCTGTCCGCGATCCTCCAGCAGGTGCTCTTCGCCCGTGACTCGCGCGCGCGCCGCGTCGTGCGCGAGGTCCGAGGCACCCATCGGTTGCCCCTCCGCCCTCGCCGGCCAGTCGAATGGTTCCGTTTCGAGCCGCACGAGGCGCTCCTGCGCGAGCGCGCCGACGAAGAGACTTCCCTGCCATTCGGGGAAGGCCGAGCCCGTGTACCATTCGGCGCCCGACGGGGCGATCACGGGGTCCCAGTAGTAGACCGGCTGCCGCACGCCTTCGCGCCACGCCTCGGCGTTCGGAACCGGTCGTCCCGAGTACTGCTCGCCGAAGGTTTGGATCGGCCAGCCGTAGTTGACCCCGGGCTCGACGAGGTTCAGCTCATCGCCGCCCCGGGGACCGTGCTCGACCTCCCACAGGCGTCCCTCGGGATCGAGCGTCGCCGCCTGCACGTTGCGATGGCCGTAGCTCCAGATCTCGGGCCGGGCGTCCTCGGTGTCGACGAACGGATTGTCGTTCGGTACCGACCCGTCCGGGTTGATCCGCAGGATCTTGCCGATGTGGCTGTCGAGGTCCTGCGCCTGGTCGCGGATCGGACG